>JAFDDO010000209.1 GCA_019310825.1 Deltaproteobacteria bacterium
TGGGATTAAAATTAGTTATAGGTAGCCGTTCAAGGGTCAAGGAAAATTAGTATCGAACGTCCATCTTTTAACATGAACCTTTGAACGTATACAAGGACAAGATATCATGATCACTCCTGATCTGACCCAGTTCAAATCGCTGGCTAAAGACGCGAATATCATACCAATATGGAAAGAGATAGCAGTTGACTTTGATACGCCTGTATCTCTGTTTGCAAAGCTTGGAGAAAATAATTACTCGTTCCTGCTGGAGAGCCTTGAAGGCGGAGAGAAGTGGGGGAGGTACAGCTTTATCGGATTCAAGCCCTTTCTGGTCTTCGGTTGTAAGGGGAATGATATTTTCATGGAGATTGAAGGCAAGCGCAAAAATATTACTGCCGCTGATCCGCTTACTGCCCTCAGAGAAATAATGGCACGATTTTCACCGGCAGAGGTCCCGGATCTCCCTCGATTCTATGGAGGGGCTGTTGGATACATGGGATATGACATGGTTCGTTTCATGGAGCGTCTGCCTGAGAATCTTTCAGACACCGCAGGGTTCAATGATGCGGTGTTAATGTTTCCCGAACTTTTGCTTGTATATGACAATATCAAGCAGAATCTCAAGATCATTGCATGTCTCCGGGTAGAACAGGAAGACAACGCGGAATCCGTATATATAAGAGGGGAAAGAGCTATAGAAGACGTGATCCGTCGCATTCGACACGGATTGGATTACCCAAACCCGCTTGCAAATCCCGTCCCTTCAACCAGCCTAAGCCCTGAGGTCCCCCAAAAGCGATTTGAGGACATCGTCCGCAGGGCAAAGGAATACATCCGGGCCGGAGACATAATCCAGGTAGTGCTTTCTCAAAGGTTTTCCGGCCAAAACCTTGTTCCTGCATTTGACCTGTACCGTGCCCTTAGAAGGATAAATCCATCGCCTTATCTTTATTACCTGCGCATGGAAGACGAAGTGCTCATTGGTTCTTCACCAGAGATTTTAGTCAGGCTGACAGGCAATAAGATTGAAGTAAGGCCTATTGCAGGCACCAGACCAAGGGGTGAAGATCAAGAAGGGGACATACGCTTTAAAAAGGAACTTCTCGCTGACCCGAAGGAGAGAGCGGAACACCTGATGCTGCTCGACCTCGGAAGGAATGATGTCGGCAGGGTTGCCAAGATGGGGACCGTAAAGGTTGAGGATCTGATGACTGTTGAACGTTATTCCCATGTTATGCATATTGTCACAGGTGTTACAGGGGAACTAATGGATGGGAAGGACATGTTTGACGTATTACAGGCCTGTTTTCCCGCAGGTACTGTATCTGGCGCGCCCAAGATCAGGGCCATGGAGATAATAGAGGAGCTCGAACACGCCCGGCGGGGGCCGTATGCCGGTGCTGTAGGCTACTTCGGTTTTTCAGGCAATATGGATCTTGCCATCACCATTCGCACCCTCTGCCAGAAAAAGGACATGCTTTACCTCCAGGCTGGAGCCGGCATAGTTGCTGACTCAGATCCCACTCTTGAATGGGAGGAGACCATCAACAAAGGGCAGGCGCTCATGCGGGCCATTCAAATCGCCCATAAGGAACTTTCAAAATGAAAGGGTACCTGAAGATCCTGCATATTGCGGCCGGTTGGGCTTTTCTGCCTGTATGGCTAGGGGGTCTTGCAGGTTGCTTCATTATCACTGTGCCGGTTAAAACCGCAGTCAGTGTTACTGGAACTGTGGTTAGCACGGCGGCAAAAGTAGTTGCAGCACCTGTTCGTTTGATAAGCGATTCAATAGCTGACGACTCCGACGATGAGGAAGAAAAAACTGATGTAATAGAGTGACACTGAGAGTAATTAATTATGCTTATAGTTATCGACAACTACGACTCCTTTACTTACAACCTGGTCCAGGCCCTGGGAATGCTGGGGGCGCATATTAAGGTTGTAAGAAATGATGAGGCCACTGTAGAGGAGATAGCCTCCTGGACACCAGACCACCTCCTTGTTTCCCCTGGTCCTTGCACACCTGACGAGGCCGGCATATCCGTGGCTGCGATACGTCACTTTGCCGGCAAAATCCCAGTCTTGGGTGTGTGCCTAGGCCACCAATCCATCGGTGTTGCATTTGGAGGCAAGATAGTCAGGGCAGATAGGCTTATGCACGGCAAAACTTCAATGATCAAACACGATGGAAGGGGTGTATATCGCGGTTTGCCGAATCCATTCGAGGCCATGAGGTATCATTCTCTCCTTGTGGATGAGGCAACCCTTCCGGACTGTCTCGCAGTTACGGCATGGTCAGAGCAGGACGAGCTTATGGGCTTCAGGCACAGGGAATTTTTAGTGGAGGGAGTACAATTTCACCCGGAATCCATCATGACCCCTGAGGGGATCAATCTTCTCAGGAATTTTCTGGAAACCAGAGCGCAGGATTAGAGGTATAATGGATATATTAAAAAAGGCTATCTCTGATGTTGTCAGCAGGAAAGACATCAGCCAGGCTGAGATATCGTCAGTTATGGAAATAATTATGGAGGGAAAGGCAACATCTGCCCAGATCGGCTCCCTCCTCACTGGCTTGAGGATGAAGGGGGAGACTGTAGATGAAATTACCGGGGCCGCAAAGGTAATGAGGGAGAAGGCCGTGCGTATCCATGTAAACATTTCACCGGGAGAGCCACTTGTTGATACCTGCGGGACCGGAGGCAGTGGGGCCCAGACGTTCAATGTCTCAACGACTGCCGCCTTTGTGGTTGCAGGGGCCGGTATCAAGGTTGCAAAGCACGGCAACCGTTCAGTGTCCAGCAAATCAGGGAGTGCGGATGTACTTGAGGCCTTGGGCGTAAACCTGGCTCTGTTGCCGAAGGATGTGGCAAGGGCGGTGGAGACTATAGGTATGGGTTTTATGTTCGCCCCTGAGCTTCATCCAGCCATGAAATACGCCATAGGACCGAGACGGGAAATAGGTATCCGCACGATATTCAATATTCTGGGGCCCCTTACAAACCCGGCATGGGCAAATGTGCAGGTTCTTGGGGTCTACGACCCAGTACTTACAAGGTCCCTTGCAGAGGTCCTTGGACGCCTCGGCAGTAAAAGGGCCTGGG
>JAFDDO010000047.1 GCA_019310825.1 Deltaproteobacteria bacterium
TTTAGGGGCTACAGAACCTCGATACGACGACCCTCTCAACAATATCTATCCTGGTGAGTTTCTCTACGGTGGAGGACATGTAATACAGGATTTAGTGGCTGGTAAGTCAATAAAATTGAAAGCCGAGTCTTATGGGACCCATTGTTACCCAAGCCAGTGCTTAGATAAAAAGGTCACCCTTGCGAATTTGCCTTTTGCCCGGCTTTGTAATCCTAGAAATTCATCCCAGAATTATAACTGTGCAGTAAATGTTACAAAAAAAACCGTTTATACGTACATGGGCACTTTGCGACCAAATCTTGGCAATGCTAATTACTGCACTTCCGGGCAGTTAAGTCCTTTACTCAATGATACATATTATCAAACTATCGGCACTGGCACGCGCATTTTCTTAGGGGGTGGTCTAGGCTGTGTCCTTTGTGCTGGAACACAGCATGATCCTGATATTCCTCGAAATGAAAAAGGCCTGCCTCGTAAACCCTCAGGCACGCTTATGGTGGCTGGCGATCTCAAACAGATGCACCCTAGGTGGTTGGTGGGTGTAAGTATCCTGGGCTACGGATGCTCTCTTGCTGTAGGGCTCGGAATACCAATACCCATTCTCAACGAAGAGATGGCCATGCGAACAGCTATATCCGATGAGGATATTGTAACCCAGGTAGTAGATTACGGTCATGATTATCCCCTGGGAAAAAGCACATGCCTTACGGAAGTCACTTATGCACAATTAAGAAGCGGAACCATAAAAATAAAAGGGAAAGACGTCCCAACTGCCCCTCTGTCCAGCTATGTCAGGGCACGGGAGATCGCGGAGATACTCAAAAAATGGATTAGTGAGGGCCGATTTGTACTTGGAGAGCCTCAAGAACTCTTGCCAAGCGAAAACAAAGTTTGATCAACAAATCAAGTAGTTCTGAATTATTAATAGAATACCTGAGTAGCATAAAAGGCGGGGTTGGCATTGCTTTTTCGGGTGGAGTAGACAGTACCTATTTGCTGAGAATAGCGAGGGACGCATGCCCTGGGCAAGTTGTTTCTTTCCTCCTCGTATCACCTTTTCTGTCCAGAAAGGAGCGAACCTGGGCATATAGTATAGCTAATGAAATAGGCATGCCGCTTAGAGAAGTGCCTTGGCATCCTTTTGATTTTCACTGTATTTGGAATAATGGAAGTGACAGATGCTATTACTGCAAATATGTAATGTATCAGAAACTATGGTCAATCTGTCGAGAATATGGAATTTCGAATCTACTGGACGGGACCCAGTTGGATGACCTCCGTAGGGATAGACCGGGACTCAAGGCAATACGAGAATTATCAATAAAAATTCCTTTAGCATATTGTAATTTGAATAAAAACAATATAAGGATATTAAGTGCCAAGCTATGTCTACCAACATGGGACCAGCCCAGCCAGTCATGTCTTGCGACCAGAGTTGTCACTGGAACTCTAGTTACACAAAATTTAGTTGAAAAGATAGAATCTGCGGAAGAGTTGTTAGCGGACTTACAGATGGAGAATACAAAATTAAGTGTGAAAGAAAACAGAGCATATTTGGAGGTTTCGGAAGAGGAAAGGTTAGATGTAGAAGGGCAGTGGACGAAAATTAAAGGCTTTTTACAGAACATCGGATTTCACTATTTATATCTTAGGATCAAAGTATAACTTAAAAAAATAAATGGAGGGTAACATGAACAAAGGACAACTGGTAGATAATATGGCAAAGTCAGCCGGCATTTTCAAAACTGCTGCGGACAAGGCACTAAATGGATTTATGGAAGCTGTCACTGAGTCACTTAACGCGGGAGAAAAGGTGACCCTGGTAGGTTTTGGAACCTTTTCAGTAACTGAGAGAAAAGCACGTACAGGTCGCAATCCTCGCACGGGAAAGCCCATGGAAATTCCTGCCAAGAAAGTTGTTAAATTTAAGCCTGGAACAAAGCTTTCTGAATCAGTAGAATAAGAGGCTCTCAAACCGATATTTAATGTCGCAAAGATGACCGTCATTCCAACGGAAGATGGAATCATAAAGCGCCGAAGTAGCCAGAAATACTGGTTTTTTACCTTCGCGGGGATGACGATTGTCTGATACGATATTTGACGCATGACACGACACTATTGTGATCGAGCTAATATTGCGATTCATTAAAAAGTTGTCATTGCGAGCGTTGGCGAAGCAATCTCTTGACGTAGCTTGTGAGCCTTTTAGGATTGCTTCGTCGTTTCGCTCTTCGCACTGAAAGCTTATAGGCAATCGGCTTATCCCAGGTCTTCTTACCATTGATATTGTAATTACGTACAAAATTCATGGCACTGTGTATTTTTGCCGATTGTAATAATAAATAAGACACAGTAAGTCTCTTGCAAAATTCACGGATTTTGTTCGAGGGCAACGCATGAGGAGAAAACACGATGAACAAAGCAGGTTACAAAGGCTTTAGGGCTTAATGGATTGTTGATAAGGAATTTTTAGACATGAAAAATTCGAATTCAGCACCAGGCTCTCGATTATTGCATAAGGTAAATGAAACAATGAATATTCCAGACCCTGAACGAGTTGCTAGAATACAATTCCTCAAAAAACAGGTCCAAAAGGGCAATTATAAAGTAGATGCTGACAAGGTCGCAGAGAGCATGTTGAAGGATCTTATAAAGGATTTATTATAAACCAAGACAATATTTTTTCTTCCTAAACAAAGATTAAAATTCCCCTAACTCCAACCTTACGATTTTTCCGCCAAAGCCAAAACTACAATTAACAATTGAAAGACGCTAGAAGGCCGAAGGCCATTTGAATTTTGTTTTTTGTTAATGTCGCATAAGATATATTATGTAAAATAAAAACTATTCAGGATTTGGATTTATGTAGTTGATTTTAATTTCTAAATTTTGGAATTACTCAAAATATCATGTTTTACGAGGCGACTGATTTTTTGATTGATGTCTGCTATGCGCAAGGCCTGTGCTCGAATCTCTTTCAGTGTCGAGTAAGTACTTTCATCTTCTTTCATATTCAAAAGCAGAATCTCGATTTTTCCGATAATTATCTGTAACGGCTGGCTTAGCTGGTGAGATGTGCGTCCAATAAATTCAATAATATCAAGAAGTTTGGGAATTTTTGAAATTTCCTTTTTGAGATCCATAACCCTGAAACCAGCTGAAACACTTCTAACAATCTGGTCTATTCCAATGTCCACTGGAAGTATCTCATCTGCCAATCCAGACAGGTTCTCAATTCCGGAAACCAAGTTAGAATTTTTCTGAAGGCAGATGACATATGTATCGTGTAACTCTCTATCTAAGCGAATCTTTTTGCATGTCTCCAGTCTGGAATCCAAAGAGATATCAGGATCGACAATCAGCACTCCTTTTCTTTGTCCCTTTAAGGCATTAAGGCCCTTTTCCCGGCTACTAGTGAAATGAACTTCGCAATCTTTCAGTGATAAAATAGAAGCCACTACATCCAATTCTTGGGATTTGGTGCCCAATATCACAACATGCCTTGTTTTTTCCTTTTTGGGCTTCCTTTTAATTAATTCAAACTCATGTTTCTGACTGACTTGGTCTCTAGAGAGGTCTTTTTCAAGGGAATAGAGCAACTTTGTATGATCCGTTATTTCTTGTGGGTCTATATTCAAAACGCCAATCGATAAAGAACATGGGATTTGTAGACGCTCTGCGATTTTTTTGGGAACCAGCCTCTTAAGCCTTAGAGCGGCCGCCTCCCCTCCTGCCTCATATGTTGTTGGCAAGATCGCAGCAAATCTATTTTCAGCTATCCTATATATGAAATCATTGTTTCTTAATATTTCAGATAGATGGCTAGAAATCTCCTCAAAACTGGATACCTTGAAGGATTCATCCGCATTTACCCCTTCATCTAACTCCATAAGAAGCAGAGTTGTCCGATTTTTGTGCTCTTTAATCCGGACAAGTTCACGCTTAAGATCTTCAATAAAGCCATCCATGTTTCGTAATCCGGTCTCAGTATCTATCATGGTTTGCCTCCACTAGGAATGTTCAAAGTCTTTCAGCTAACAAAACAATGAATCCGGCTTTGGGATGTAGTCCCTTTATTGGTTTCTCTGTGTGATATTTTTTCAATTTTGGAGATTGGAAAAGAGTGGAAGCCCCACCTACTATTCGAAAATGCGCCTTATCAATATTTGATAAAAGGTCCTCTAAATAAAAAAACGAAGCGTATTTGTAAAGAAGGTGCCCTTCCTGCTTCTTTTGTTCGTAAAGATTTCCCCAATTTGAATCCTTGGGTACAAATCCGATTATTAATAAACCACCTGTCTTGAGAACACCCGCTGCTTCCTCCAAGGCCTTAAACGAATCTTCTAAAAAGCAAAGGGAAAAGATGAAAAATATTTGCTCCAGGCTGTTCTTTTGGAATGGTAAAGATTCGGCCATTGCCTGTATAGAGACCACTCCGCGGCTCTTGGCCAGTGCCAATAGCCCAGGAGCCGGATCCACGCCGAATCGTATACCCATGGCCTGAGAAAAACGCCCAGAACCCACTCCCACCTCCAAAGAAAGAGGAGATACTGAAACGACCTCATTTAACGCATTGAGTTCACACTGAAAAAGGGGATTATGATCATACCAGGAGTCATAGGTCTCTGCGATTTTATCAAAGGCCTTCGAAGCTTGGGGGATAACCCCTTTATCGTAAAAATTACTCAAGATTCGCTGAAATTGACCCTAATAAAAAAGAAACCATGTCTGCCATTGTAATCTCAGAACGCCTAAACTTACATTATATAAGTATGTTAAGTTGATAATCTAAGTTATTTTCTTATATGTTTTAAGAGCTCTTCCGCTATAGTGTCAAATGTCTTGGCACATTCGCTATCAGCATTGAGGGCCATTGGTTTACCTGTATCACCTCCCTCTCTGATCTTCTGGTCTAGAGGAACCTTACCCAATAAGGGGGCCTTGAATGCTTTGGCTATTTTTTCTCCTCCTCCACTACCGAACACCTCCAGGATTTGTCCTTCAGCTACACCTGGAATACGAAGAAAAGACATGTTTTCCACTATCCCAAAGATCGGGATATTTTGACTTACAAATAGACCAACACATCGACGTACATCGGCAAGTGCAACCTTTTGAGGAGTAGTAACTATTATTACACCGTCAAGAGAAATTAATTTGGCCATAGTCAGAGGAGCATCTCCTGTGCCGGGAGGGAGGTCAACCAACAGATAGTCCAGCTCTCCCCAAGCCACATGTCCCAGGAACTCTTTAACAGCCTTAGTTACCAAGGGGCCTCGCCAGACTATCGGCACCCCCTCCCCTGCCAAAGTAGCTGTAGATACAATCTTGAGGCCGAATTTCTCAATTGGTAGAAGCATGCCCTTAGAACCTAAAGGCCGCTCATCAATGCCAAGCATTATGGGAACATCCGGGCCATGCATATCGGCATCAAGTATACCTACCTTGAAACCCTTTTTTGAAAGCGCAATTGCCAGATTCACAGAAACGGTAGTCTTGCCTACCCCGCCCTTTCCGCTGGCAATAGCAATTATGCGCTTTACCTTTTCTATTCCTTGCATCTCAGATGGCTCTTGGCCTAAAAGCTTCGCTCTCTCCTCAGAGGTCATAGTAGTGAGAATTACCTTGACCTCACTCACATCCTCTAAGTTGTGTATAACCTTCTCTACATCATCCTTAATCTGATTTTTGTTAGGACAACTGGACATAGTAAGGGCTACGGTAACACGGACTGCCGAGCCGGCTATCTCAATATCTTTAATCATCCCAAGCTCTACAAGACCCTTATTGAGGCCGGGGTCCTTAACTTTCTTTAGTACATCCAAAATTTTTTCTTTTGTAACAGCCATTTTGTATTCCTTTTATTTTTAGATTATTTTACAAATAGAAAAATTACCTTACTGATAATTTAGGAATTGTGAATTGAGGGATTGAAGATACTTGTTGATTTTAATTCCTCAATCCCTAAATTTGTTTTAAATACTACTTTAACTTAAGAGCTACCATAAAATTACCTGTTTTGGCAAAAAAATTATTACGGCTTGACCTTCTTTTATTGCAGAAGGGGCTTGTCACTTCAAGAAATAAGGCCCAAGCTCTCATCAGTACCGGCAAGGTGCGAGTTGAAGGGAACATCATTGATAAAGCAGGACACCGGTTTTCCGCTGATGTCCAAATAAAGCTGGTGAAACCTGTGCATCCCTATGTCAGCCGCGGCGGGATGAAACTTGGGCATGCACTCGATCACTTTTCAATGGATGTTAACGGTCTTGTTTGTATGGACGTCGGGGCATCTACCGGCGGCTTTACAGATTGTTTGCTCCAGAAAGGGGCGGCAAAGGTATACGCAGTGGATGTTGGCTACGGTCAGCTAGACTGGCGTCTGAGGAACGACAAAAGAGTTGTGCCTATCGAAAGGACAAATATACGATATTTGTCCCTTGACGCCTTGGATTCTCAAATATATCTGGCTGCAATAGATACATCATTTATTTCGCTCAGGCTGGTAATACCCTCTATTCTTCCATTTATGCATCGGGAGAGTCGTATTATTGCCCTTGTAAAGCCTCAATTCGAGGTTGGGAAAGGAAAAGTTGGAAAAGGCGGGATAGTAAAGGACCCAAAGCTTCACCACGAGGTTTTGGATAGACTAAATATTTTTTGCAATAAATTGAAACTTAATGTCATAGGAGTTACGCCATCACCTATCCTCGGAGCAAAAGGCAACAAGGAATTTCTTATGCTGGTTGAGTATCCTGGAGACCATCAAGCGGCATAATATATTAGTCATGATCACACTGCAAAAACCCCGAAACATGATTTTGTTCCAAAAACCCGAGATGCAAGGCGCGAAATTCTCCAAAAAGAAATTTACTTATCATACGTTGCAGTAACCCGTCTGCGTGCAACGCACGGGCAGGCTGGAAAATTGAAGCAACGCCGCAGGTTGGGCTTTTTCGGCCAACTCAGTCATATATTTTGAGTCAGAGGATTTTTTGCCATATTTCGTTTTTCTGGAACAGTCTTGCGAAAGATGTTAGAATATAATTAATTAAGGGTAACCCCCCGACTTTGCCGGAGGTGTATAACTGATATATTTTGAATTGTAAGCCTTTTGCAAGAGGTTCTTATGGAAATAGATCTTAAAGATTTATTGTAACTTATCAATAAGTCTGTGTAACAGTCACTGGATTCCCGCCTTCGCGGGAATGACGATTGAGCGTAACCGCCTGTTATTCCGGCGAAAGTCGGAATCCATTAAATAGTCGCAAAATATGATAAGTTTTTTTAGATATTTTGTAAATAAGACGAACTATAATTAGGAAGTGCGAAACCATGAGTCGCCTCGATCTTGAAAATCAAGACCAACTGGAAGATGTCGCAAAGCAGGAACTTGAGGAACCACCCATGTATAAAGTCTTGCTATATAATGACGATTATACGACAATGGATTTTGTGGTACGGATCTTGGAAGATATATTTCATAAGTCATCGTCAGAGGCAACAAGGATCATGGTGAACGTGCATTACAATGGTTTTGGGATTTGTGGATATTATACCGGTGAGATTGCAGAAACAAAGGTAAAGGCCGTTCACATGAGTGCTAAGGAAGCAGGTTTTCCACTCAAGTCCAGTATGGAATATATATAGAAGGGTAAAAAATGATAAGCAAGGACTTGGAAATAATGTTAGGTGCAGCGGCTCGGGAAGCTCATATTAGGCATCATGAGTATCTATCTCTTGAGCATTTGCTTTTTGCAATAATTCACCACCAAAAGGGTGAGAAAGTCATAATGGCATGTGGGGGCAATCCTGACCGGCTGAAATCCAGAATTGTGACATTTTTTGAGACTCACCTTGAAAAATTGCCAGACGATCGAAAGGAAGGCCCCCAGCCCACAGTGATCCTGCAGAGGGTGCTCCAGCGAACCATTATGCATGTGCAGTCTGCCGAAAAAGAAGAGGCAGATATAGGAGATCTTCTTGCTGCCGTGATGACCGAAGAAGATTCTTATGCAGCGCACTTTCTTCATCAGGAGGGAATCACCAGGCTGAACATACTGGATTTTATATCACATGGTATTGAGCGAACCGATTCTTGCCAAACCATTAGCTCCCGAAAAAAGACAGGTTCCCAAACTGGGAAACAGGAAAAATCCTCAACAAAACCAGCAAGTGCCCTCGACGCCTTTACTGTAAATCTCACAATGAGGGCAGCTGATGGGAAAATTGACCCGCTTGTTGGTCGAAAGCTGGAACTGGAACGTACAATGCAGATCCTCTGCAGGCGCAGAAAGAATAATCCCATTTACGTGGGGGATCCCGGAGTAGGCAAGACTGCATTGGCTGAAGGACTGGCACTTAAAATTCGCCAAGGCGAAGTACCTGAGCCTTTACAAGACACAGAAATGTATACGCTGGATATGGGATCGCTTCTTGCCGGCACCAAATACAGAGGAGAGTTTGAGGCCAGGCTTAAAGAGGTTATTACTCAGATCAAAAAGTGCCCAAAAGCAATACTCTTTATTGATGAAATCCATACGGTTGTTGGAGCAGGAGCTACTAGTGGAGGGTCTCTGGATGCCTCAAATATTCTTAAGCCGGCCCTGGCAAATGGTGAGCTAAAGTGTATAGGTTCATCCACTTATGAGGAATACAGAAATTTCTTTGAAAAAGATCGCGCACTATCAAGGCGTTTTCAGAAGATAGAGATTGTGGAACCCAGTGTGGGAGAAACAGTGAAGATCCTTAAGGGACTGAAGTCACATTACGAAAAGTATCATGGAATAAAGTACACTGATACCGCCCTAAAAACTGCAGCTGAACTATCAGGTAGATACCTTACGGATCGTTATATGCCGGACAAGGCTATTGACGTAATAGATGAAGCGGCGTCTGTATTGAGGCTTTCACGCAACGGTGGAAATAGGCCAAGGCTTGTTACTACACGTCACATCGAAAATGTAATTGCCAAAATGGCACGATTGCCTGCAAAGACTGTCACTCAGTCGGACCGCTTTCGTCTCGAAAAAATTGAGGAATCCATAAAATCCTTGGTCTTCGGCCAAGATAAAGCAGTAGAAGTCTTGTCAAAAGCCATCAAGCGTTCCCGTGCCGGTCTTTCTCATCCTGAGCGCCCCATCGGCTCTTTTCTGTTTATAGGACCCACAGGAGTTGGAAAGACAGAGCTTGCCCGACAGACCGCCGCAGTGCTTGGAATACACTTCCTGCGATTCGACATGAGCGAATACATGGAAAAGCACGCTGTAGCCAGACTCATTGGTGCGCCTCCAGGCTACGTTGGATTTGATCAGGGAGGTCTCCTTACCGAAGGAATCCGTAAGCACCCATACTGTGTTCTCCTTTTGGATGAAATAGAGAAGGCCCATGCCGACCTCTTTAGTATCTTACTTCAGGTCATGGATTACGCTACCCTTACCGATAATACAGGTAAAAGCGCGGACTTTCGTCACGTGATATTGATTATGACCTCAAATGCAGGGGCAAGAGACATGGAAAGCCAGACAATTGGTTTTGGCGCAAAGGCGGATGATAGCGTATTCAAAGGGGAGAATATAATAAAACAACTCTTCAGCCCGGAATTTCGTAACCGGCTGGAGGCTGTTATACCTTTCGGCCATTTGACCGTTTCAGCAATGGATCAGATAGTGGATAAATTTCTGGGGGAGATCCAGGAACAGTTATCTAAACGCAATATTAAACTGAATGTCACACCTGCTGCCAGGTCCTGGCTTGCCCAAAATGGATATGACCCTCCATTTGGAGCACGTCCTTTGGCTCGTGTTTTACAACAAGAGATAAAAGACCCTTTGGCTGATGCCATCCTATTTCAGGGACTTTCAAAGGGAGGCAAAGTTGTAGTTGACGTTGAAGACGGACAGCTTATTATTCACAAGTGATTCCGCTCAAAATACTCTATCTGTTGTATTGCTTCGATTTCCTCGTCAATGAGGCGTACACTAAGTACGCCTCATTTCTTGGGAATTTCGCGCCTTACATCTAGAGCATTTTGAGCGGAATCATGTTTCAGGACTTTTTAAGGATACCCTGACAATGCCCACAATTCAAAGCATTACAATCGTTCCCAGCCTGCCCGATCGTTTGAAGCCGTTGATGACTATTGCTCGTAATCTCTGGTGGACATGGACCCCTGAGGCTATCCATCTTTTCCAGGACATGGACCGGGAAGTATGGGAAAGGTGTAGACACAACCCGGTTTCCTTGCTGGGCACCATTGAGCAACCTCGACTGGAATTGCTTGAGCGGGATGATGTCTTTCTTGCCAGAATGGAAAAGGTGCAAAGGGAGCTGGAACGTTATCTAAAGGCCCATACGTGGTATAAAAAAATCAGTGAGAATCGGGATGACGGAATAATAACTTACTTTTCCGCTGAGTTTGGCCTACATGAAAGCCTTCCCCTATATTCCGGGGGGCTCGGGATCCTTGCTGGTGATCATATGAAGTCGGCCAGTGATCTGGGGCTTCCCCTCATAGGAATTAGTCTTCTTTATAAACACGGGTATTTTCAACAATATCTCAATCCAGACGGATGGCAGCTTGAGACCTATCCCTCAAATGACTTCTACAATATGCCGGTAAGCCTGGTTAGGGATAAAGAAGGAAACCCTTTGACATTCCAGGTTGAGCTCGAAGGCAGAGAGGTCCACATACGGGTCTGGTCCCTTAATGTGGGCCGGGTCAAAATCTATATGCTGGATACCGATGTTCCATTAAATTCCCGTTCAGACAGACAAATAACTTCCTACCTCTATGGCGGCAGCATTGAAACCAGGCTTCAGCAGGAGATAGTGTTGGGCATAGGGGGAATAAAGTTAATAATGGCCCTTGACCTGTGCCCTTCGGTTTGCCACATGAATGAAGGCCATTCTGCATTCATGGCACTGGAACGTATCAACCAGATAATGCGCAAGGACGGTCTGTCTTATGACGTGGCTCTAGAGGCCGTACGGGCCACAAGCATATTTACCACTCATACCCCTGTCCCTGCAGGAATAGATCGCTTCCCGCCGGAAATGATCCGCCGGTACTTCACAGAATTGGCAGATAAAATGGGCATTGGCATTAGTGCATTCTTGGGCCTTGGAAGGATCGACCCCGGTGATCAGTCTGAAGAATTCTGCATGGCAGTACTGGCTATCAATATGGCATCTCAAACCAATGGCGTGAGCAAGCTTCACGGTGAGGTCACACGAAAGATGTGGGGTGGCATATGGCCCCAGATTCCCCAGCATGAGGTCCCGATAACCCATATTACCAACGGAATACATATACTCGGCTGGCTATCAAGTGAGATGTCCACGCTATATGAAAGATATTTAGGATCCAGATGGATCGATGAGCCCACAAATTATGCCATCTGGAAAAGGATCGAACAAATCCCTGACTTTGAGCTTTGGAGAAGCAAAGAGAGACTAAGAGAAAGACTCATATCTTTTGCCAGGGCGAGGCTCAGAAAGCAGCTTGAAGCAAAAGGTGCCCCAAGTTACCAGATGAAGCAGGCTGACGAGGTCCTGGATCCTGAGGCCCTTACCATAGGCTTTGCCAGACGCTTTGCAGCATACAAGCGTTCTGCTTTGCTCTTTCGTGATCCGGAAAGGCTCAGCCGGATACTGGCTAACGAAGAGCGTCCGGTACAGCTCATCTTCAGTGGCAAGGCCCATCCACAGGATAAGTATGGCAAGGAACTCATCCATAAGATAGTGCAAATGGCCAGTACCCCGGAGTTTCGAAAGCACATCGTCTTTATTGAAAATTATGATATAGAAGTGGCCAGGTACCTGGTTCAGGGAGTGGACGTTTGGCTTAACACCCCTCTGCGCCCCATGGAGGCCAGCGGGACCAGCGGCATGAAGGTTCCGGCCAATGGAGGAATCAACCTGAGCATCCTTGATGGCTGGTGGTGTGAAGGCTACAAAGGCAACAATGGTTGGGCTATAGGTGCGGGAGAGGAGTATGAAGATCGCGAATACCAGGACGAGGTGGAAAGTCGGCTCCTTTACGAACTGTTGGAAAATACTGTAGTACCACTGTTTTATGATAGATCTGCCCATGACATCCCTCATGGATGGGTTGAGATGATGAAAGAATATGCCACCCAGTTTTATCTGTCCAACATCGCCAAATGGCACTTGTTCGCAAAGGATAACTGGAAGGAGGCCAAGGAATTGTCCCGTTGGAAACGGGAGATATCAGAAGTATGGCACAAAGTCAAAATACTGGATTTACAGGTCCCGATAAATGGATCGCCAAAGGTCGGAGATCGTTTGCCAATCAAGATCGTACTGGATCTTGGCGGACTAGACCCTGAAGAGGTGCGGGTTGAGGCGTATATTGGTCGACTGGACGATAAAGGAGAGATCCCTGAAGGCCATCCACTACCAATGCTTTCTATAAACGGGCGGCAAAAAGGGGGATCTATTTTTGAAGGAACACTACTCTGTCTTTCAAGCGGACGGATAGGTTTTACTATCAGATGTTATCCTTTCCAGAAAGAACTTAGTCACAAGTTTGAACTCGGACTTCTGACCTGGTGGGAAGCCGAGAAATAGTTTCTATGGCTATCCGTGTAATCCTTGTCTAAAATGGAAACTTCCACACTGTCAAGTTAGGTTATATGCGTACAAATTAAAAGCGGAGGTTTTTGGCCTCCGCTTTTTCTATTTAATTCTGATCCTGATTAATTCTAAGGAAGATCTTTCATAATGGCTTCAGACACTTCCCCGATGGAAGGCGCTCCATCCACTGAAATGACTTTGGGACCTTCTAAAGCCTTAAAAACGTTGACAGCCGCCATTGTTCCAGTCTTATCGTCATAGTAAATGTCGTGGCGCTTGTTAATGGCATCATCGTCCTGATCATCAGGCCTTGTTTTCAGATCACCGCCACATACACGGCAGACAAGTTTGCCATCTTTTTCCACAGGTTTAATAGCATCAAACGCAATATGGTTGGGATGGTTGTTATCATTAACACAGAGTCGGCGCCCCGTGATTCGCAGCTTGGCTATCTCCCGGTCCAGGACAATCTCTATGACATAATCCAGATCCATACCTTCGTCCTTCAATGCCTTTGCCAGGGTCTCCGCCTGAACTTTGTTTCTGGGAAAACCGTCCAGGAGCCAGCCGTTCTTACAATCGTCTTCCTTGAGCCGGTTGAGTATCATCGGGATTGTAATATCGTCCGGCACCAGATCACCTCGATCAATATATTCCTTGGCCTTTAAACCAAGTTCTGTTCCTTCGCCTATATTTTTCCGGAAAATCGCACCCGACTCGATATGGGCGATATTATATTTTTTCTTGATAATTGCGCCTTGGGTTCCTTTGCCACTTCCATTGGGTCCAAAAGTCAAAATGTTCATACTCCACTCCTTTTTTAATGTTTATTTTGCCATAATGAATCAATGATAAAATTCAACAGGACGTATAATGACTCAAAAATCGCATCCTGATGATTTGGATTCAGAACACTAGCTGTTCTTTATAACTCTTCATCACCGCTGGCCGCAAGATAAATACCAAGGAAATCAATCCAAAATAATATTTGTGAGTATAAAAAAACATACACTTAGTTCGAATTTGAGAAAAGTGTTTTTTCTATACGTTTTTTCACTTCCTCGTACATTGCTCTTGAACAAAATCTTGAATTTTGCAGGCAGCTTCATATATAGTATATAGTATCTGGTCAGAATTTACAGATACAGTTGAAATACGGATTTTTATTTTTTAGGAGTGCAGAGGTAATGGCTATAAAGCTCATGAAAATGAATTTAAAGACTCTACCAGGTTACTTGTTGCTGATGTATTTCGTAATAGCAATCGCCTTTGTTTTTTTATGCATTCCATCAACGGCTCTGGCTAAATACCTATACGTAATACCCACAGCCGAGATCGCGCTGAGAAGTGGTAAAGGTAATGAATACAGGGTCGTTGCCGTGATTATAAACGGTAGCCGGGTACAACAGTTAAAAGAGGACGGGGAATGGGCCATGGTCCGCACATCAGATAATAAAAAAGGCTGGATGCCTAGAAGGTATTTAAGTGACTCCCCACCCTTGAAAGACGTGGTCGCTTCATTACAGGCCCAGAGAGATCAACTCAAAAAACAGATAACTGATGTTAATAAGCAATTAAATAAAGTCTCAGAAGTACGGAATCAGTATAAGCAGGACTTGAAAGCCTGTATTCTAGACAGAAATCAATTCAGAAAAAGCTATGATAGACTTAAAGAGGATGCTGCAGATGTACTAAATTTCAAAAAGGCCCTTTCAGAAACAGCAGAGGAACTCCAGGAAACAAGACATAAATACAACATAGCAGAGCAGGAAAATGAACATCTCAGGGATAATAGCAGAATAAAGTGGTTTCTTGCCGGTGGTGGAATTCTGATAGTTGGTTGGATTATAGGTCTTATAACAACTCGTGGACGTAAGCGCAGGCCTTCACTTCTCCAATAAGATAAAGACATTTGGCAGGGAAATTGGAAATTGGAAAAAATACAGAGATGAAGATGCGTTACCTAATTTCAATTTTCGGATTTCCACTTTCGACATCGGCATTCAACTCGACAATACACGCTTTTTCGAAAAAAGCGTAAACTAGTAAATGAAGGATGCCGGAATTTATTCAAAATGTTAAGGTTCTTTATGATAAAAGGTTTTACTGATACCAGAATATTTAAATGCCCTAGGTGTGGAAAACCAATTTCTTTTGAGAAAAATCCCCATAGGCCTTTTTGCAGTAAAAAATGCAAGACTATGGATCTTGGCTCATGGTTTGTGGAAGAATACCAGATATCAAGCCCTATGGAATCTGAAGAGAAATTAATGTGAGAAATATGGACGAAAAAATCGAAAAAGTTATCCCTTCATACGACGTAATTATTCTTGGGACAGGACCTGCCGGTCTGCAGGCTGCAATTCATGCAGCAAGGAAAAAGGCCAAGGTGCTTGTACTGGGCCGTCCGGAATCCAGCAGCCTTTACAAGGCTCATATTGAAAATTACTGCTGTGTGCCCGGAGTAAAAACCGGAGAGGAACTCCTGTTAACAGGTATGCAGCAGGCAGAATATTTTGGAGCGGAACTTCTACAAGAAGACGTTATAACAACTGCTGTTCTTCAGGATAATGTATACCAGGTAACCACTGAGAGCGGAAAGGCTTACTCTACATATGCCCTGATAATTTCAACCGGAGTAACACGTAGAGGTCTCGGGCTTAATGGAGAAAAGGACTTGGTCGGCAGAGGAGTCAGCTACTGTGTTGACTGTGACGCAAACTTCTATAGGAATGCTGTGGTAGCAGTAGTGGGAGATGGGAGCGCTGCTGCCCATGGTGCAGTCACTCTGAGCAAGATAGCCAGAGAGGTAACGCTCATAACCAAGGATCTGAAGGTGAACCCTGCGCTCAAGACAGAGCTGGAAAAAAGCAATGTGATAATAGCTGTCGGGTCCAAAGTAAAGGAAATCAAGGGCACCGACAAGTTGGATGCCGTTGTGCTCAGCGACGGCACCGAACTTTCCCTTGAAGGTCTCTTTATTGAAAAAGGCGCCAAAGGGGCCATGCAGCTCGCAGCTTTTCTGGGAGTAAGCCTGGATCCGGAAAAATTTACCCATATAATCACTGACAGAAAACAGGCCACCAACATACCCGGCGTCTATGCAGCAGGCGACATTTGCGGTCGCCCCTATCAAATGGCAAAGGCCGTGGGAGAAGGTTGTGTCGCTGGTCTTTCCGCAAGTAACTTTGCACTTAAAAAGAAACGGAAGGAAACTCAGGCCTGATGATATTAAAAATCTATACAGTTGGTCCTCTGGATGTCCAGGCCTATATTATAGGATGCCCCGATACAGGCGAGGCCATGATCATTGATCCTGCAGGGAGTGAAGAAAAACTGGCAAAAGAGATTACCGATTCCGGTCTTACCCTGCGTTATATAGTCAATACCCATGGTCACCCCGACCATACCTGCGGAAATCAGAAAATGAAGGCCCTTACAGGAGCACCCGTTTTGATGCACAAAGCCGACGACATCATGTTCAGAAACCCTGAGACAGCTGAAATGTTCAGGGTGTGGGGCTTTGAGCCGGCTCCTCCGGCAGACGAATATGTTTCCCACGAAGATGTGATCAAGGTTGGCAATCTCAGTTTTGAGGTAATCCACACTCCAGGACATTCGCCTGGCTCAGTATGTCTTTATGGGCATGGCCATGTAATTACCGGAGATACCCTGTTTGTCGGTGCTGCCGGCCGGACTGATTTGCCTGGAGGCTCCTTTGAGACCTTAATTAAATCCCTCAAGACCCGCGTTTTTCCCCTTCCTGATACCACTATAGTGCTTCCCGGACACGATTACGGGGACAGTCCAACATCCACTATCGAACAAGAGAAAAAGACCAACCCTTACCTTAAAGAGTGAAGAGTTAAGAATCAGGAATGAAGAAGGAGAAATGACGACCAGAATTCCTGATTTTGAATTCCAGATTCCTAATTGCTTCCCTGATCTTCCCATCTGCAGTGTGTGGGACAATCTGGTCTCTGTTTTAAAGGAGAACCAAGTCTTAATTGTCAGTGGGGAGACAGGTTCCGGGAAGACTACTCAATTACCCAAAATATGCCTCGCCGCAGGAAGGGGTAAGCATAGAAAGATTGCCAGTACACAACCGAGGAGGGTGGCAGCTATTACGGCGGCTGCCAGAGTTGCCGAAGAACTGGGGCCTCAAGGACCCAGACTTGTGGGTTATAAAATACGCTTTAGAGACAGTACAGGACCTGAAACCAGGATCAAATTTGTAACAGATGGCATGCTCCTGGCTGAAGTGCAGCAAGATCCCAAACTCAGGGCGTATGATACCATAATTGTAGATGAGGCCCATGAGAGAAGCCTCAATATAGACTTCCTTCTGGGGATACTAAGAAGACTTCTGCCAACCAGGCCTGAACTAAAGGTCATTATCACATCCGCCACAATGGATACCGCACATTTCAGTCAGGCATTCGGCAAGGTTCCGGTAATAAAAATTGCAGGTCGCGGTTATTCTGTGAAGATACAGTACAGTCCTGCAGAGCAAGATGAACAGACCGAACCGACCGCTGTTGAACAGGTCATCTCTGCAGTAAACGAAATCAGGAGGAGAGATCCTTTTGGTGACATACTTGCCTTTCTTCCAACAGAGAGAGAGATACTGGAAACCGTCAAGATCTTGAAGGCCGGGTCTAAGGATGAGGCCCAGGTACTTCCCATGTATGGCAGACTGGCCGTTTCTGACCAGAAGCGCATATTCAAGGCATCCCCTGTCCAGAAAATCGTAGTGGCTACAAACGTAGCCGAGACTTCCATTACAATTCCTGGAATTATATATGTCGTGGATTCGGGTTTGGCTCGAATTGCCCGCTATAACGTCAGGTCCCGCACAAAGGCACTTCCAATCGTCCCCATATCAAGGGCTAGCGCGGACCAAAGGGCAGGACGAGCAGGGAGAGTCCATGCCGGGGTCTGTGTCCGGCTGTACAGCGAAGAGGACTATGAGGATAGGCCCGAATACACTTTGCCTGAAATCCGCAGATCAAATCTGGCCGAGGTCATACTGCGTCTCTATGCAATGAAACTTGGACCTGTTGATAAATTCCCTTTTGTGGATGCCCCGTCTCCCCAAGCCATAAGAGAGGGATTTACCACATTAAGAGAATTGAGGGCCCTAACTGTAGCAGGCAGACTGACCAGGACAGGGCGAATTATGGCGAGGCTGCCTCTTGATCCGCGAATTTCCAGAATGATTATTCAAGCCCGGCACGAGAATGCGCTGAAAGAGGTTATCATAATCGCGTCGGCCATGAGTATCCAGGATCCTAGAGAACGCCCGGCCGATAAACAAGGCCAGGCAGACCAGGTCCACAGCTCCTTTAAGGACCCTTCTTCTGATTTATTGACCTTTATCAAGATGTGGAATGCCTATCACAAAGAGCTGAAAGCCGGACGCAGCAGGAATCAGATACGAAAATACTGCAGACAGAATTTCCTTTCTTATAACAGGATGCAGGAATGGAAGGATATCCATGATCAGATAATGGATATCCTCCAAGAAGCGGAAGATTTTCCTCAGGCCATCAGGACCTCCAATCACCAAGTTACTCAATCAGCAAATTCCCTCTCAATCAGCAAATCAGCAAATCAGCAAATCTATACGTCCATACATTGTTCTGTTCTCTCTGGCTTTTTGGGGCAGATTGCCCTTAAGCAGGAGGGATCCCGTTACCTCGCAGCCCGTGGCAGAGAGGTCTTCCTATTTCCAGGTTCCTCACTTTATAAAAAAGGCCCTAAATGGATAGTAGCAACAGAGCTTATACAGACATCCAGGCTTTTTGCCAGGACAGTAGCTGCCATTGAACCCAAATGGATAGAAAAACTGGCTGGTGATCTTTGCATATACAGCTATTCCGAACCACATTGGGAAAAGAGTCGTGGAGAGGTAATGGCATGGGAAAAGGTTACGCTCTTTGGTCTCCCAATAGTGGAAAGACGAAAGGTCAGATACGGAAAAATTGATCTGACCGAATCCAGGGAGATTTTTATACGACAGGCATTGATTCCAGGTGAATTCAAAAACAAATACCCCTTTCTTGTCCATAACATGGAACTGATCTCAGAGGTTCAGGACCTGGAGGACAGGACCAGGCGACGGGACATCATGGTGGACGAGGAAATTCTCTATTCCTTTTATGACCAAGGGTTGAGTGAGATAGAAAAAATACTGTTCAAAGACAGATCCAACAAGGGGAAGAAAAGCCCGTTGCCTGAAGTGATATGTAATGAGCGTTCTTTTGTCAGGGCATTGCGCATTGCCAACAATGATGCTCCTGCTCTATGTCTTACAAAAGAAGTTTTGCTCAGATCCATCCCGAATATCGACGTAGTCGTGCAGTTTCCAGGACACATAAAGGTTTCAGAACACAGGCTCTCTCTAAGTTATTGTTTTTGTCCAGGAGACGAGACGGATGGAGTCACTGTAAAGATCTCTTCGGGCATACTTGCCTCTTTATCCCCTGAGCCCTTTGAGTGGTTGGTTCCGGGCCTGCTTCAGGAAAAAATCACCTATCTCCTGAAATCATTGCCCAAGCAAATTCGCAAACACCTGGTACCAATACCCAAGGTCGCGGAAAATATAGAGAAAAGACTCAAAGAAACTGAGAAGGGCCTGCTTCGCTCATTACAGGAAGAAATTTTCAGGCAATATGGCATACATATAGAAAGAAAAATGTGGCCAGGACTTGAGGACATCCCCCCTCACCTCTTGATGAGATTCGAGGTAATAGACCGAAATGGAAAAGTCCTTGATTCAGGGCAAGACCTCAACCTCATAAAGGATAGATGGGAAAAGTCCCCTTCTGCTTTTGATCAAAACGATCCCGAATGGTTAAAGATCAAGGGCAGATGGGAAGTGTCCGGGCTCAATATGGGAAATCTTCCGAATCTCCCGAGTTCGGTCATAAGTTCTTCAGTAGACAAAGAGAATACCATAAA
Source organism: Deltaproteobacteria bacterium (assembly GCA_019310825.1). GTDB lineage: Bacteria > Desulfobacterota > Dissulfuribacteria > Dissulfuribacterales > UBA3076 > UBA3076. The sequence goes on from JAFDDO010000047.1 coordinate 19,561, forward strand.
GGCCTTTCCAGGACTTGTTGTAGAAGATGACAGTGTAGGTATAAGACTTTTTCTCAATCAGGATGAGGCCCTTTCAAAAATCCAGCAAGGGGCAAGGCGACTCCTTGCTGATTACCTGGGCAAAGAACTTGGATACCTCAAAAAAAACTGTGTCCCGGGCGGTCTGCCTTCAAAGGCCTGTATTGCCTTTGGAGGCACACAGAAACTGCGTCAGTCCATATATGTCTTTCTCTACAAAGAGTTGTTAGGAACCTGGGAGCAAATCCCGAGCAGATCCGATCTTATTAAGAAGGCTAAGGAATTGGAGGGAAAAGTTTTTCAGCAAGCCGTCCCGATCATAGAATTACTGAAAGATGTGCTTGAGGCCCATATCGTAGCGCAACGTGAAATAATGCGTCTTCAAAATACTACAACAAACACTAAGAGCCGCTCCCAGATCTTCAATGACCTTGAAGCAGAGCTAATAAGACTCACTCCGCCGCGCTTTCCTGCAATTGCAAGGCTGGACCAGCTTCCTGACCTGCCAAGATACCTGAATGCCCTGGCTGTTAGGGCCCAGAGGGCATATGTTGATCCCATGAAAGACAGGGCAAAGGCATCCAGATTAGAGCCGTTTTTGCTGCGCCTCAACGAAGCCAAGACCCATCTTGAGGCGAGGAGAGAAACAGAGCTTGAAGAAAAGATCAGGCACTTCGAAACGCTCATCGATGAATACAGGATATCCATATTTGCCCCTGAACTTGGCACTGCAATACCGGTCTCTCCAAAGCGTCTCTCTGTGGCCTGGGAGAGTCTAAGAGCCCTTTTGTGAAAAAATACCCGGACGAT
>JAFDDO010000210.1 GCA_019310825.1 Deltaproteobacteria bacterium
GCACTTGTATTCCCATTTGGGACAGGCCGCCCAGCAGGGTCCCCACAGCCATGCTCAGTATAGCGGGTTGTCCCAACAATGGAAACAGCAGGGCAAGTCCTACGCCGACAACTATGGATGTCATGTTGAAACAACTGGATGCAAGGGACGGGATAAAGAAATAACCTTTTGTGTTTAATATCCCCATAAGGACGGATGAAAGGGAAACCAATATCAAGAAGGGAAACATTATGATTGTCAGCCGCTGGGTAAGTTCCACCTTGCCGGCGACTTTGGCAAAATCCGGCGCTAGTAGCATTACTAGTTCATTTGAAAAGATCATTCCGAGAATAACGGTCAGCGAAACAACTACAGTGAGTACTGCCAGGACGTTGTTTACAAGGCGCCAAGTATCTTCTTTTGAGCGTTTTTGATCGTATTCGGTAAAGACTGTAATAAATGCTGCGCTGAGTGCGCCCTCTGCAAAAAGATCCCTTAAAAGATTGGGTATCCGGAAGGCTACAACAAAGGCGTCCATTGCAGTACCTGCACCAAAGAGGCCTGCAAGCACCTGCTCTCTCACAAGGCCCAATATGCGGGAAAAGAATACGGCAATACTTACCGATCCTGCCGACCGGGCAAGATGGGTGGCCTTTCCGTCATGGTTGGGCGTGTGTTGCGTGCTCAAGGTTACCTGCTAAGTTCAAAGTATAGGACTTTTTTTGGACACGGATTACCCGGATGGCTACGGATTAGGCGGCGTAATCAGTGAAATCCGTGTCGGAGATTTTTTAAATTCGCCCGAAGGGCTCCAAGTTCAGGGACTGGAAGCAAGGACCAGATCACCTTTTTTTACTCCAAGGTGCCTTGCCACCACATCACATTTAGCCTTCAGAAAGAAAAAAATAGGCGTGTCCGATTCTGACAGGGTCTCGTAATTCCCCTGACCTTTACTAATGATGACAGGGGCTTTTCTGAACAGCTCAAGGAATTCCGGAGTACACTGATCCAAAACAGTACCAGGGGCAGCACATCCTGATGAAATGATGGTTGCTGTTTTGTCGAGGCCTGCTGCCAGGGCGTCTTCTCTGGTAGCATCGTTAATAATCGGTTTTTCTCTGACCACATAAGTGACAGTATGTGCCAGAGTCTCTATCAGCAGGCGGTCAAAGACCGTCTCCCCTGTGTTGTCACCCAGATAGAGAATCCAGTCCGCCCTGGTTATTGCTTTTTTAAATTCCTCTTCATCCCATCGGCCAAAAGACTGGTCCATTATTTTCTGAATCTCTGATTCCAGGTCATAACTTGATGATATGCCGAAATCAATGACATTTCCTATTGTGGCAAGCCGCATAGCAAGTCCCAAAGGGTCTTCAGACTCCGAGACGTTCTTTTTCAACTGAGGATAAAGGGCAAGCGCCCTATCGGTCCCTTGCTTTTTCACTGTTTTAAAAGGGTCTGATTCACCTGTATAGCTATTTATAAGATCATATACCATTACCGCTGTCTTGGGTGGCGGATCATCCAGCTTAATTTTTTTGATTTTCCCCCCCAGATCCATCAGCAATCTCAGGATTTTTTCGTCGGAAAGGCCTACTAGACGACCGGTTCTCAAGGCCTGGATCATGAAACAGGGAATACAATCCAAAAATGTGCGCATATTTTTTCCTTTACCCTAAACCTTTTTAATCCATCTCCAGCGAATCCCGCCCGCGGTGTCCATTACCTCCACTCCAAGATCGATGAGTTGCTGCCGGATATCATCTGACCTGTCCCAGTCCCTTGAGGTCCTGGCTTCCTCCCTCTGGGAGATTAGGTCCTGGATTTCCCTTGATAGCTCAGGATCAGGGATAGAAATATCCAGGCACCCAAGGACCATATCCACATCCTGCAGGGTATCCATGACATTTTTGGCATCCATGGGCGTGAGCTTTTGGGCGGAAATAAGCGAGTTTACATGCCTAATCAATCTAAAAATCGTTCCAAGGGCCTTTGAAATGTTAAGATCATCATTAACAGCATGGTTAAAGTCGTTTTTCGTGGCCTCCAGGGCCTTTTTAATATCCGGTCCAGGTTCTCCGGCAGGGTCTTTACCAATAGTAAGGGCCTGGATCTCGGAGACAAAGTAGTCAAGACGTTTCAATGCCTTTGCTGATTCTTTCAGATGGTCGTAAGAGAAATGAATGCGTTTTCTATAGTGTGTCCTGAGCAGGAAAAATCTCACCTGCCTTCCGGTAAAGCCTTTTTTATTTAAATCCCGAAGGGTGACAACATTGCCTGCTGAGCGCGACATCTTCTTCCCGTCAACCAGAATAAGCTCGCTGTGAATCCAGGTCCGGGCAAGTGGCTGGTTCGTGAGGGCCATTGCAATGGCAATCTCGTTTTCGTGATGGGGGAAAATGAGGTCACAGCCGCTTGTATGAATATCGAAAAATTCTCCCAGATAGCGCATTGACATGGCAGCACACTCTATGTGCCAGCCCGGCCTGACCTGCCCCCATTTTGTCTCAAACCCTATTCCCCTCTTGAGCTCATCCAGGGTCACACGCTTGAAGAGGGTGAAGTCAACAGGGCTGTCCTTCTCGTAGTCGTCAAGATCCACTGTTCTTCCAATGTCAATGCCGGAAAGATCCACCCTGGAAAGCCTTCCATATGATGGTAGTTTTGAGATGTCAAAATATACAGAACCGTGTTTGACATATGCGTAGCCTGCGTCAATAAGTCGCTCGGTCAGTTGAATCATTGCCTCAACATGGGCGCTTGCCCTGGGATAGCAGGCAGCAGGCCTGATATTCAGGGATGACACGTCCTCCATAAATGCCTGGGTATAACGGTCTGTGAGCTCATTGAGACTGATCCCTTGGGACAGGGCGGCCCGGATCGTCTTGTCATCCAGGTCTGTGATATTCATCACGTGTGTGACCTCATAACCCTGGTATTCAAGTGTGCGTCTCAAAAGATCCGCAATCACCAGCCTTCTGCAGAGTCCCAGGTGGGCGAATTCATGGACCGTGGGTCCGCAGGAGTAAATTCCTGCCTTTCCCGGATTCAATGGCTCAAAGATCTCCTTTCTCCGGGTAAGGGTGTT
>JAFDDO010000211.1 GCA_019310825.1 Deltaproteobacteria bacterium
TCTTTATCACAGCCCCGATACTTGGAGCCATTGCAGACTTCTGTTGCGCAAAAAAACGTTTTCTATTCTCCTTCTGTTATCTAGGCGTAGTTAGCGCGGCCTTCCTCTCCTTCAGTAAAGCTGGGGACGTATGGTTAACCATGATCCTGTTTATTATCTCCCAGATCGGATTTGTCGGAGCCAATGTTTTCTATGATGCCTTTCTCCCCCAGGTCGCTCCGGAGGGAGAGACGGACCGGATTTCCAGCAAGGGCTTTGCCTATGGATATGTGGGCGGCGGGCTACAGTTTGCCTTGGTCCTGGGGCTCCTCGCAGGACATGAAAAGATCGGTCTCTCCGAGGCCGAGGCTGCCCGCCTGGGGATGCTGACCGCTGCACTGTGGTGGGGCGGCTTTGCCCTAGTGACTGTCTATTACCTCCGGGAACCGCTCAGGATGCAGGCCCTGCCTGATGGCTTCCGGCATGTCCCATTGGGCCTGGGTTATATCTCCCTGGGTGTTTCACGGGTCTGGAAGACAATCCGCAAGTTGCGCCAACTCCGTCACCTCGTGCTATTTCTTGCGGCCTTTCTTGTCTACAACGAAGGGATACAGACTGTTATCCTGATGGCTACCATATACGGAAAGCAGGAGCTTCATCTCTCCACTACGACACTTATGATGACACTTCTGCTTGTGCAGGGCGTAGCCTTTGTCGGGGCACTTCTCTTAGCATGGATTTCAGAACGGATTGGCGCCAAGCGGGCGGTAATTGTTACTCTGACAGGATGGATTGGTGTGGTGATCTATGCCTATTTCATTCATTCAGCAATAGAGTACTTTGTCATGGGCGGGATTGTCGGCCTTGTGCTCGGCGGATCGCAGGCCATCAGCCGCTCCTTTTATGCCTCAATTATTCCCGAAGGCGCCTCAGCTGAGTTCTTTGGTTTCTACTCAGTGGTCAATAAGTTCTCGGCAGTCTGGGGGCCATTCATCTTTGCCATTATCCGCCACTGGACCGGCTCATCCAGAAACTCGATCCTCTCCCTTATCTTTTTCTTCATCCTTGGCATCCTTTTGCTCTCCCTGGTAAACGAGAAAAATGCCCGAAAGGCCGGTGCCGAACTGATATTATGATAACCAGAGCGAGTTCCTGCCGGTACTCTTTTCAATTCAGCAGATCAAAAAATTACATCCCCAGTCCACAGGAATGCGTACTATCTTTCCTGCTTTGTTTCTGAAAAGCAGATAACCTTTTTTGTATCCATAAAGGAACAAATCCCTGGTAATGGCCACGTCTTTATTGCAGTATTCGAGGATTTCTTTGATTTTCCCCTGCTTCCACCACTTAAGGGCCTGCATACCGTTGGCAGTCTTCTGTGTACCGAGAGTAACTCCTGCCAGGTGATCCAGGGAAAGCCTGTAGCCCAGTCTTGTGTGAACATCTTCCAGAATGTCAAGGGTGGGGAGGCTCCAAAAATCCAGATCGCTGTAAGCAGAGAGCACCTTGTAATCAAAACGATTTAAATTGAAGCCTATAATCAGAGGCCTCGGAGTCAAACAAAACAGCACAGCTTACCTTCATCTGATCCGCTCTGTGCCACCCTCCGACCTCCTGGGCGGAAAGTTGTGTTTCAAGATCAAAGACACCAAATCGGGAAATTGAAGCAGGAGTATCCCTGAACTTTTGTTTCTTGTTTTTCGCCCCAGGCTCCCCGCTCTCAGCCCCTTGCCCCTTGCCCCTAAACCCCTCCCTGTTTTCTATAATACCCCTTAACACAAAGACAGCGGCCCTCTTATCTATAGGCCGGTTGCCGGAGCCACACTTGGGGGAATGCACACAGGAAGGACACCCCAGCTCACAAGGGCAACTCTCAATCACCTTTAAAGTCTTTTGTAAAAGCTCCTCTGCCTTCTCAAAGGCCTGGCGGCTGAGGCCAACTCCACCAGGAATTCCATCGTAAACAAAGACCGCGGCTTCGTGAACCTGCGGGTGATAGGGAGTGGATATGCCGCCAAGGTCGTTTCTATCAGTCAGGACCAGAAGTGGTAATATTCCAATAGCAGCGTGTTCCAAGGCATGGATTCCACCCATGAAATGCATGTAGGCCTTTTCTGTTGCCTTCTGGACTTCACCTGGGATCTTGATCCATAGGCCCTCTGTCTCAAAGACCTGGGGCGGAAGATCCAGAGGCACAATGTTCAATAGACGCTGTCCCCTTACATGCCTTCTTTCATACCCGGTGATCCGGTCTGTGATCCTGAGTCGTCCAAGATAAACACTGGTTCCATACACCCCTTTTTCCCCGAACACATCCAGTATCTCAGTGGTCTTATTGCCCCTTACCCGTGTAAAATAATCCACTTTGGCAGGTGACACCTCAACGATGCGGGTCTCAATATCAAGCCGGTCAACCACATAGCTTTCACCCATATGCAGATAGACCGCGCCCGGATGGGTCTCACGAAAGGCCCTGAATCCGTCAATTGCTCCTATGGTAAGGCCGTCAGTCCTGGAGACTATCTGATAAGTCTGGCCAACACCTCTTAGATTAATAACCCTTTGGGGGTATTTGCGGGCGGAATAGAGCTCTTTTCCATCTTCGCTTCTCAGGAGTTTTCCCTTGGACTCAAGTTTAGAGATGGCCTTTAAAATCTCCTTTTTTTTCAACCATTTTTCATCTGTTCGAATTGTGATCTCTGATGCGGCACATTCCAGGTGCCTGGCCATAATCACAGGGTTCTCAGGATTCAATACCGCAGATTCGGGAGGCCGCTTGAGAAAATCTTCGGGATTTTGCATAAAGTACTGGTCAAGTGCGTCTTCCTGGGCAATGAGCACAAGGGCTGAATCCTGCAGGCTGCGGCCCACTCTGCCTCCCCTTTGCCATGTGGCCATGACTGTGCCCGGATAACCAACGAGCAAACAGAGATCCAGTGAGCCTATGTCAATACCCAGCTCAAGAGCACTCGTAGAGATCACTGCCAGAAGCTCGCCGCTTGAGAGCTTCCTTTCAATTTCTCTCCTCTCCTCCGGCAGATAACCAGCCCTGTAAGCACTTATGCGCTCGGCCATAGAACCTGCTCTCTGACTTACCCAGATATTGATCAGCTCGGCAAGCTTCCTGGACTGTGTATAGACTATGGTTCTCAGACCACGGTGCAGGGCAGCCCGAAGCAATTTAATTGCTGTCTGTGCAGCCCCATCTTCAGGATTAATGAAAATCACATGTTTTTTGCCATGAGGGGCACTGTTTTGGGTCACAGCCTGCACTTTAAGACCGGACAGCTTGGAAGTAAGCTCGGAAGGATTTCCAACCGTGGCGGAGCAAAACACCAGGATGGGACTGACTCCGTAATGGGCACAGACCCTGTTCATCCTGCGAAAAACCCAGGCCATGTGAGAGCCCATGACACCCCTGTATGTATGAACTTCGTCTATTACCACGTGTGTAAGGCCCTGCCAGAATGTGGCCCACTTTTCATGATAGGCCAGAAGAGAGAGGTGGAGCATCTCAGGATTGGTTAAAAGAACATTTGGGGGTAGTTCCCTTAGTCGCTTCCTTTTCCAGGCAGATGTGTCTCCATCGTAGGTGGCACAAGTAGGAGCCTGCTCCCTGTCAAGGCAGGCAGTCAATTCCCTGAATGCCTTCATCTGATCCTGGGCAAGGGCCTTTAACGGAAATAAGTACAAAGCGCGGCTTAGTGGATTTTCCAGAATCTGTTCAATCACCGGGAGGTTATATACCATGGTCTTCCCGCTGGCCGTCGGTGTGGATACCACTACATGCTGTCCGGATCGAACAAGGTCAATAGCCAAGACCTGGTGGGAATACAGGCGGGAGATGCCGCTGCCTTTAAGAAGCACTTGCATCTCATCGGACCAAGGCCTTGCAGGACTGTTGAAACAGGCCTCTGTGGGAGGCAATTTTTTGTGAAACACCACCTGGCGGCCCAGTCCGGGAGATGCCTTAAGGGACCTGACGTACTCTTCTATACTGTTTTGGCACTTCATCCCAGATTATGCGCTTCAAATGCCGAAAAAGATTTTTGTTTTGAAAGATGAACGTCGAACATCCAACGGCTATTTCTGTATGTTAGCCATTTAGGTTAAAGGCTGAAGGCTGAAGTATACTGATATAACGTGTCCTACAATAATTAGCAGACTTTCTTCCAGGTCATAAGTCTGTTTCTTTATCTTTTTTCATTTAAAATTCGATGTTGGACGTTCGATGTTTGATGTTCATTAGTCCATCCGGTATGGGACTATCCCCCTATATTACTTTCTCCTTGCAAGCAGTGGAGAAGAGAACTATCATTGTCACATTACTGATTCCGCTGAAAAAACCCAATCTGCGGCGTTGCATAAGAGCTGAAAGCCTGAAGCTGAAAGGGGTTGATTACGATAGCTCTTTGGCCTTTGACTTTAACCTTCGACCTGATTTCCGCGCCTTGTATTTCAGGGTTTTTGCAGAGTAATCATCATTACTGTT
>JAFDDO010000048.1 GCA_019310825.1 Deltaproteobacteria bacterium
CATTCAGGGGCTTCATGATGAAGAATTCATACCCTATGGGTGCCCTGTTTTTGGAGGTCCAGCCGAATCAGGTGGACGTGAACGTGCATCCTGCTAAACAAGAAGTTCGTTTCCACGATTCAGACGCAATATATCGGATTGTTTACCACTCTGTACAAAGGGCCCTTGAAGGTATAAAGCTTGTTGCTTCGCCTTTTGGAAAAACCCATGCAAGATTGGGGAAAACAGGCCTTTCAATGGATCAACAGGGACTGGATATTCTTCCTGATGCTTTTCAGGTCTCAGAAGCACTCCCCGCTTACGGGGAATTCCCCTCATCCGGGCAAGATCAGAAAACAGCCCTGATTGTCGGCCCTGAGCCTTCTGTATCAAACGATCGAGGCTATTATGTTCACAAGTCTGATAAAGCACATTTATGGCAGGACTTTCGTGTTCTCGGACAGTTGGCCAAGAGTTATATCCTGGCAGAGGGACCGGATGGCCTTGTGCTTGTGGACCAGCATGCAGCTCATGAGGCCCTTATCTTTAAGAGGCTAAACAAGCAGATTGCGCGAACTGATGCCCTGGATGCCCAGCCCCTTGTATTTCCTGAAGTCATGGAAAGGAATCAGGAAGATATTGCAAAACTACCGGAAATTTGTCCCATACTAAACCGATTAGGAGTGGTAATCGAGTCCTTTGGACATTCACAGATTGCTATTAGGGCTGTCCCGGATTTTGTAGCCTCTTGCTCCAAGACCAGCGAAGTAGTGAGTGGGCTGATAGACCGTATTCTCAGTTTTCCAGAACAGGATGTAAAAGGCCTGGTTCATGATCTTCTGGCCTCTATGGCCTGTCATTCCGCGATAAAGGCCAATCACCACCTCGAGTTACAAGAGATGAAGGCCTTACTCAAGGAACTGGTTTACGAAGAAGTGACCCACTGTCCCCACGGAAGACCTGTTTCTCAGGTTTTGGGATTCGGCGAGATAGAACGGCGATTCGGGCGAAAGCGATGATTCCGCTGAAAATACCCCATTTGGTGCGTTGCACAAGAGCTGAAAGGGGTTGATTATGATAGCTTTTTGACCTTTGACCTTTGACCTTTGACCTGATTTCAGCGCTTTGCATCCGGAGCATTTTGAGCGGAATCATATTTCAAGACTTTTTGCGGTGTAATCAATGATCGAATCTTCCAATTCCTCAATCACCAAATTCCCACTGGTGGCAATTGTTGGCCCAACTGCTGTGGGAAAGACAGCCCTGTCTCTTCGTCTTGCAAAAGAGATATGCGCTGAGATCATAAATGTGGATTCAGTGCAGGTGTTCAGAGGACTTGATATCGGAACTGCAAAGCCCGGCCTTGAGGAACAGAAGCAGGTCCCCCATCACCTAATTGACGTTATAGATCCTGATGAACCCTTTGACGCTGCTGACTTTGTACGTAAGGCACTGGGCATCATCAGGTCCATAAGAGCAAGAGGAAAGGTGCCCTTGCTGGTTGGGGGTAGCGGACTCTATCTGAGATCCCTCCTTGAGGGGCTGGCCCCATGTCCGGGACGTAATCCCATGGTAAGGGAAATGTTGCGTAAAATCTCAGCAAATCAGGGGAAAAGGGCCCTTTATGACCTCCTTGCCGGCGTAGACCCGGAAGCAGCGAGAAGGCTCCATCCGAATGATACATTCAGACTCATAAGGGCACTTGAGGTCTATCATCAGACCGGAGAATCTATATCAATATGGCAGAAAAGGCATAAAAGTACTTCAGGACAGAAACTGTTGTGCACAAAGATAGGACTGGTAAGGCCCAGGGAAGAGCTCTATAAGCGGATTGACTCACGTGTTGACGCTATGTTGAATACCGGGTTCCTGGCGGAAGTAAAATTATTGTTGAATAACGGGTATTCACACCATCTTAAACCCTTGCAGTCCCTTGGATATCGGCATATTATCCGTTTTCTCAAAGGAGAAGTGTCCTTTGATGAGGCTTTAAGCCAATTAAGAAGGGATACACGCCGTTATGCAAAGCGCCAAATTACATGGTTCCGGGCCGATCCTGAAATCAGATGGTATCATCCTGAAGCCCTGATGGATGTTCACAGGGTCTGGCAAGAAATTGGATAATTGAAAAAGCTAAGAATTGAATTTACCTAATCTACTGACCCTCATACGCATTATACTTACGCCGCTGCTGGTGATACTGCTCATCAACAGTAAATTTGTGGAAGCCTTGATTGTTTTCACTATAGCTGGAATAAGCGACGGCCTAGACGGGCTGTTAGCTCGATTGATGAGACAGAAGACCCGCATTGGCGCCATTTTGGACCCTATTGCCGACAAACTCCTTCTCACATCAGCTTATGTAACTCTTGCAGCCATAGGATTTCTGCCAGGCTGGCTGGCCGTAACTGTGATTAGTCGAGATATGATAATCGTGTTTGGTGTCTTGATACTTTTTCTGTTTCAGGGTGGAGTGGAAATCCACCCATCTGTACTTGGCAAGATTACTACAGTAGCCCAATTGGGGACTATCTTTATGGTCCTCGCAGATCATAACTTGGGCTTGTTTAGCAGGATTTTACCTTTTCTTTATATGACTACTGCCCTGATTACTGTAATTTCCGGACTCCATTACATGTATCTTGGGACTCAATTCCTGGGCTCTGATGAAAATAGTTAGGACGGGAGATTTCCTACCTGTCCCCACTTTGTCATTGTTCATAAGGATAGTATTTCCGACCATTCCTAACCCGGATAAACCGGCAGGCCTCTTATGTTACACCTTTTTTGCTTAAGTAATAGAGCCGAATAATTTTCAGCTCCGCATAATCTATTTCCCCGCCAAGTGAGTCAAATACCGGTTTCAAGAACTCTGTTCCGAGATCCTCGAATTTGTCAAGAATATGGTTCTTTTGTTCAGAAGAGACTGTCGAAAGGGCCAACAATTCATCTGATTTTATAAGATAATTGCCTTCCTGCAAGTATCTGAACAAATGGCTCGAGAACGTATCCCGCTTGATGCTGAAATCGTCCATGATCTCACTTACAGACCGACCGGAGTTAAAGGCCTCTCCAATAACGACATGTCTTTTTTTGCCAATTGACGCAGTGGTGCCTAATGGTTTTCCCCTGGTTAATTTAGTGTGCTCTTCAATTTGATGGATTTTGCAATATTCTTGAATAATATCCAAAAAGACCGTTCCGTACTTATCATTTTTTACCGCTCCCACACCATGAATATCCAACATGCTCTGCTTGCTTTGTGGAAAAAAAGTCGCCATTTCAATTAATGTTTTATCCGAAAAAATAACATAAGGAGGAACTTTTGATTTGTCAGCCAACCGCTTTCGTTCCTTTCGCAGGAGCTCAAACAGATCACGGTCATAATCCTTATGGTCATCTTGTTCTGATGTTCGATCAACCACCTCTTCTTCCATCCGACCAAGGACCTTTTCTTCTCGCCTGAGAACCTTCCACGCCTTGTCTGTGAGTTTTAGGCTTCCAAATTCCATGTCCTGAGCCAGGAGGCCTCTCCGGATAAACTGTCTGGACAGATGGAACCATTGCCTTTTTGAGAAATCCCGGCCAACCCCGTAGGTTGACAGATGTTGATGACCAAACCTCAATACCTTTTTTGCCTCCGATCCGCGCAATACGTCAATAATATGGCCTGCGCCAAACCTCTCTTCGGTCCGCTTTGCACATGAGAGAAATTTTTGTGCGACAATAGTAATATCTTCCAGACCTTTTTCTCCTGACAGGCAATTGTCGCACATGCCGCAATCCTCTCTGGAATATTTTTCTCCAAAATAGTCCAAAAGGGGGATGCGACGGCACCTTTCCGTTTCTATAAACCCCAACAATGCATTTAGATGAATATTTGCCACCCGCTGCTCGTGTTCCTCTTTCTTGTTGATGAAGTACCTGGTTTTTTGAATATCACCGTAGCTGAAAAGCAAAAGGCAGTGGGCAGGCAGGCCGTCGCGGCCGGCCCTGCCGATCTCCTGATAATAGCTTTCGATATTCTTTGGCAGATCGTAATGCACAACAAATCGTACATTGGGCTTGTCAATCCCCATGCCAAAGGCAATTGTCGCAACCATGATTTGCACATCATCTTTGATAAAGAGATCCTGATTGCGAATCCGATTCCTCTCGGAAAGGCCTGCATGATAGGGTCTAACGGAAAACCCCTTGCTTTTAAGGGCCTCAAAAAGATCATCTACCTGCCGCCGGGAAAAACAGTAGATAATTCCGGACTGTCCAGGAAAACCTTTGATAAGTTTAACTGTCTGTTCAAAAGGGTTGTGCTTAGAGGTAACCTGTATAAAGAGATTTTTTCTGTTAGAGCTGCCAACGAACTCGTCCGAGTCCTCAAATCCAAGACTGCTTTTGATGTCTTGCCTCACCCTCGGTGTTGCCGTGGCAGTGAGCGCAATACATACTGCATTCGAAAACCTGTCTCTCACCGTAACAAGTCGCCGGTATTCTGGGCGGAAATCATGGCCCCACTCCGAAATACAGTGGGCCTCATCAATGCTGAGACAATCTACCTCTAATGAGGAAAGCATAGCCAGCATGTTGGGCCTTAACAGGGCTTCCGGCGCCATGTAGAGCAATCTGATTACTCCTTGTTTTACCTTCTCCACATTACGTCGGTATTGCTCAAGTGTTAGTGAACTGTTCAAGACTGTGGCAGGAACTCCTATTTGCACTAATTGTTCCACCTGATCCTTCATCAACGAAATCAGGGGAGAAACAACAATTGTCAGCCCTGAAAAGATCAAAGCAGGTATCTGGAAACACAATGACTTCCCACCCCCTGTCGGCATGATAACCAAGGTGTCGTTCTTCCTCAGGACGTTTGCTATAACCTCCGATTGAAGCGGTCTGAAATCGTCATACCCGAATACGGTCTTGAGAATCTGTTTTGACTTACCAGTCATCGATCTCTTTTGTCCCTCTGTCTTTTCAACCTAATTTGAGCGATTAGCTGTTAGCCATTAGCGTTAAGCTTTAAAAAATCAAGGCATTGCGTTAATTAGAAAAATACCCAACAGGTAAAAATTTGTAATACAAAACCTCCTGTAATCATTAAACTAATAGCTAACCGCTAAAGGCTAATCGCGTAATTTAAGTTCAAACAAACGATTTGCTTTATGCACGTCAAAGTCGAAAACAGGTAAAGCTTATAACAATCTCCAAACGTGTAAACAGAAAACATGGAATGAAGGCTTCACAGTTCTAAAAGCCGCCTTATCAAATTCCCTTTCAACACCTTCGCGTCTTGATATCGGATATCTTCTTCATCATCCACTGCGCAGACCTTTTGGTTTGCTATGTCATGACCCTTATTGTAAGTTTATGATTCCGCTGAAAAAATCCAATCTGCGGCGCTACTTCAATTTTCCAGCCCGCCTGTGCGTTTTACGCAGACAGGTCACTGCGACGTACTATAAGTACTTCGCATTCCTAGAAAATTTAGCGCCTTGCATCTCGGGCTTTTTGAGCGGAATCATGTTTCAGACTTTTTGCAGTATAATCAGTTTATATGATCTAAAAAATCAATGTAATATAAAAGTATTAGCTTTCCATCAGGATTGTGTAAGAATCTGTTAGATTCCCTGGCTATCAAGTATGTGTTGAGGGATCCTTGGATTAGCCATGTCTTAAAAATGACCATTCATTCTAAAAATCCAAAATGCTCTCGGCTTATAGTTGGAAATAATGGTCTCCAAACCATAAAAATAGGTCCGGCGGTTTTACCCAACACTGTGTTTCTTGCCCCGATGGCAGGGATTACGGACTATCCTTTCAGGTGCCTTGCCAGATCCTGCGGGGCAGGATTGGTGGTAAGTGAAATGATAGCTTCCCAAGCCCTTATACGTAACAGTTCCCGATCTATCCGCATGGCTAGCACTGCTGAAAAAGAATTCCCCCTGGCAGTACAGATTTCAGGATCAGACCCGGTTGTTATGGCTGAAGCCGCCCGAATTAACGAGTCCCTTGGTGCAGCAATAATTGACATAAATATGGGGTGTCCGCAGCGTAAAATTGTGAAGACCGGGGCCGGTGCAAATCTAATGCGTGATGAGGTGCTGGCAGGTAAGGTCATAGAGGCAATCGTGAATGCGGTAGGTGTATCTGTCACTGTCAAAATTCGTCTGGGCTGGAATCACAAAAGCATAAATGCAACCAGAATCGCCAAAATAGCTCAGGATTCAGGCGCTTCCCTTGTTACGGTCCATGGCCGGACCCGTAGCCAGATGTTCTCAGGAAAAGCTGACTGGTCGGCAATCAAAGAAGTCAAGGAGGCTGTATCTATTCCTGTAATTGCAAATGGTGATATCCACAGCCCGAAAGATGCAAGCCTTTGCATTGAGGTATCCGGGGCAGACGGGATCATGATAGGAAGAGGTGCCCTTGGCAGGCCCTGGTTATTCGATCAGATACTCCATTTCCTGGGAACAGGCGAGGACAAAAGACCTCCGGGCCTTGAAGAGCAATATGCCATAGCAATAAAGCATTTCGAGCACATTGTTGATTTTTACGGACTCCCTGTGGGCTTGTGGCTTTCTCGAAAGCACTTGGCTTGGCATACCAAAGGCCTACACGGGAGTGCGCTATTCAGAAAATCCCTGAATAACACTAAATCATTTAATGAAGTAAGGGATTTGCTGAGACGTTTTTATGAAGCCATACTGACTACACCAATAAGTTCAGGCTCACCCGATTCTGATGGAAGCGCCTGATTTTAATCCAGATTGGGACCCTGGCTTGGTCGCTCCTCCTGGGAATCATTCTCATGCCCACCTTCATTGACAGATTCCCCCAGAATATCAGGTGTAAAAGGCATATTTACTCTGATTGTCTCCTCCCCATTACCGAAAACAGTATTCGTCCCTTCAGACAGATCACCAGGGACCTCTTGAATAGCTCTCATTTCAGATGCCGCAAGGTTTATTACCTGATCGACCTCCTCCGGTGGCAGGGTCTCCTCGTCTATGACCCGCAAAGAACTCTCGATAACAGAGCGTATTTTATATGCAGTCTCCCTCTGAATACGTCGGAGACCCATTATTCGCTCCTCCAATTGAAGGGCCTCCTGATGGGCATCAGCAACAATACGCTCTGCATCCAATTTTGCCCTCTCAAGCACAAGTTCTGCATCCTTTTCGGCCTGTGACTTCATTTTCTCTGATAACTTATGAGCCGAAGTCAGGGCCTCCCTGAACTCCTCTTCCCTCTTTTTCAGATCTGCCAACTGGACCTTATATACAACTAGCTGGTCCTTCATGGCATTTTTTTCTTTAATTAAAGAAGTTATAATTTGACTTACTTCCTCAAGAAAAGAATCTACTTCTTCGGGATCGTAACCCCGGAACCTGGCAGGGAATTCCTTCTCAAGTATTTCGTTCGGCGTGAGACTCATATGCTACCTCTAAGAAATCTGATAGGCCAACTGATGAAGTGTTGGTACGACAAAACTACGCAAAAAGATTATTGCGATAATGATCACCATAGGGGTTAAATCTATTCCCCCAAACTGTACAGGGAGTATGCGTCGAACCCGGGACATTAAAGGTTCGGTTATATTATACAAAAATTTTACTATAGGATTATAGGGATCAGGGTTAACCCAGGACAATATGGCCCTGGCAATCAATATCCATATGTAGAGATTAAAAACAATATCGACAATGGTGGCGATAGAATGCATGAAATTACTTATTATAAACATGCTGATATCCTTAAAGAATTATAGATTAGAGACTGTTTTCTTGAATATACTTTTGCTATTTCGGGCTTAAAGCGCTGTATCGATTTTCTATTATAGTTATCGTACAACTTATTCCCAAAATTAAATACTGATAATTGTTTTTTCATCCTTTACCAAAAGGACACAATGGATAATTACACTTCTTACAGCTAAAACATAGTCCACCATGGCCCAAAGCCGCAATCTTTTCCCGGTCTATGAATTCCCCGGCCAATATTCTGGGAAGCACCAGATCCAATACGGTGGTACGGAAATACAAAGCACAGGCCGGAATCCCAAGGACAGGCACATCTCCAATATAGCTCACCAGAAACATGGCCCCGGGTAAAACCGGACTTCCATACACTATGTCCGTTGCACCGGCCTCCCTGATTGCCACACGAGTCACGTCATCCGGATCAACTGACATCCCACCTGTACATAATATCAACTCAGCCCCAAGCCCAAGGGCTTTTTTTATCTCTTCCAGGATTATCTCTACATCGTCCGGGACCAAAGAAACTGATAACGCATCAACGCCGTAGTCCTTAAGTTTTTTTTTCATTATTGGGCCGAAGGCGTCCTTTATGCGACCCTCAAATACCTCTTGACCCGTAACTAAAATGGCCCCCCTTCTAATCTTCCAAGGTAGGACCCGGATGAGCCCGCCGATATCTGAAGCGATGGACACTGCCTCATCCACCACCGGCTTAGGCACCACAAGCGGTATTGCCCTGCCTGCAGCCACAAGATCACCCTTTTTGACCACTGTGTTGTTATGGCAAGTGGCCAGCATTACCTCTCCAAGAAGGTTAAAGGCCAACAAGTGCTGGCAGTCTATCTGCAACAGGCCTTCTATCTCTGCACGAAAACCTATTTTGCCTTCAGATGGTTGGTTGTCATATTCAATGCCCGGGCCGGCTATGGCCTGTGCCATGGTAAGCGCTGCTTTATCTTCATGTAGTTCATTCCCTGAGAGTTCCAGCACGTAAATGTGATTTTTCCCCATGCGCCTCAAATGGGGTATGTCGCTGTCCTTAATCACATAACCTTTCTTGAAGGTAGGACCTTTTTTTCCCCCTGGGATTATCTCAGTCATATCATGGGGAAGAACCATCCCCACTGCCTTGGTTACAGGAACCATCTTTAGGCCCATTCTAATACCTTCGATTCTCTTACAAAATTTTATAGTAAGCACCGTGTGCGCAGGCTTGACACAGCACCTTCCCGTCGTCCTTCTCCACTTCCCTACAGTCCTGCACATAGTCACCACAGGACTCACACTGTACCCTCCTGATTGGTCTTCCGGGCAGGTCAGAGGCAGGCACTTCAAGTCTGACCTCCTGCACTTTAAAAAGCTCATCATCACTCATCAGCTTATAGGCCTTCAATTGACGCCTGTATTTGTCCTCAATTTCCGGGCAATATTTCCTTGAAAGCTCTCTTGACTCTTCTCTGGCAACTATCCTGAAAGCCTTGACGGTCTTCAAGTGTACAAAGGTCGCTGCCATTATCCCATAGTCCACCCATCTCAAAGAACGTTTGCCAAGGGAACATCCGGTAACAGACTGTATGGCATCAGTGGCACATCGATCAATTTCCACATAGACCATGAAAGATTTGCGGTCCTGACCCTTTGGATCTTCTATGCCCAACAGACGCAACCCCAAAACAGCGAGCCGAACCCCAAGGACCTGACCGGCGCACAGATGCCCATGGAGCCGGACAGATTCCTCCAGGAGTTTCTCAAATGGCCTTTCAAAAATCTTGGTCGTCGATTTCATCTTCCCTTTCCAGATTTTCTTCTTTATAGTCAACCATAATAATACTACAAGAAATGATTCCGCAAAAATGGCATGCGTGCAAAGCGCGAGATTTTCGAGAAATGAGATGTGATTAGCTCAAAAAGAGGTATTGGCCTTAGCTATTTATAGATCTGTCAGGAGTTTTTGAGCCTTGTCTCGTTCAGGAAACAAATTTTCATCTTCTAAGGCTTGCTGCAAAGCCTTTCGCGCCTTCTCTTTTTCCCCCAGTGCGATCAACACAACTCCTTTGTGATAAAGTAAAGTAGGATTTTGCACATTGGCATCCACTGCATCTATAATATCCAAAGCCTTCTCCGGTTCTCCGGATTTAAAGAGAATCCATGCCTTAGTATCCAAAATAGAAACATCTCTAGGACGCTCAGACAATGCCCGTTCTACCAGGTCCTTGGCCTGAGCAAGATGCCCTTTGTCGTCACAGTATTCTGTGTAAAGATATGCCAAGTTATTATATACCAAAGGATGTTCCGGCATATCTTTAATAAAACCCTCATACACAGAAATGGCGGACTTAGCCTGCCCTGTCCGCTCATAAAAGGTGGCCAGGAGGATTTTCAGATTCCATGACTTAGGATGCTTTGCCACAGCATCTTTAAGGCCCTTTTCAGCCATGTCTAACTTGTCCGACTTTGCAAGTACACTGGCCAAGTCACGGTAAGGAATCAGCCAATTGGGATTAAGGTCTATCGCCTTTCTAAAGCTTTTCTCGGCAGCTAAAGTATTTCCCTTGAGCCACTGAACTCTTCCCTGAAGCTCATAGATGACAGCAGAGTCATGGACTGATTTGAGTGCGTCATTAATGGCCTTCTGGGCAAGGTTCAGGTCTTTTTGGACTAGGTATAATTTTACGAGTGCCTGCCAAGGTCTTTGATCTTTTGGGGATTTTTGCGTGGCCCTGCGAAGTTGATCCTCTGCGAGCTTAAACTCTTTATTAATCAAATGGGCCTGTGCTAGTAAAATTCGGTATTCTACATTGTCCGGTGAGTCATCTAAAAGGGTTCTCAGAGCAGATACTGCCAAGGCACCTTCTCTGCGGACCAGTGCGATGCGGGCCTGTAGAAGAAGCGCAGAGGGATTCTTGGGATTTTCCTTGAGTATCTCAGATACCAAATTCTCAGATTCATCAAGTTTCCTCATAAAATAATAAATTCTTGCCTTTTCACTAAGGAATGCAATTCGCCGTGGTTTACTAATATCATTCTCCTGAACCTGCTCAATAACATCAAGGGCATCAGAACCCCTGCCGGTAATAGTCAACAGGCGGGCAAGGGCCAGGCGCAAATCCAAGGCCTCAGGATTTTTTCCTAAGGCATCTCTCAGCACAATCTCGGCCTCAGAGGACTTATGCTGTCGCAGCAAGAATTGGGAGAAGGCCGAAACAAGTAGAAAGTTGTCCGGCTCCCCGTCTAAGGCCTTTTGCCAAGCCTCTTTTGCCAAACCGATTTCTCCCCTCTGTTCATAAATCTGTGCAAGCATAAGGTGAGAGCGAGCCTCGTCCGGGGCAATTGATTCCAGCTCTTTAGCCACATCCAGGGCACCATCCCAATCTTTTTGCTGAAAACAAATAGAGAGTAAGGCCTGCAAAAAAGGACTGGGTTCCTGAGAATTTTCAATGCCTTTTCTCAGCATCGACTCAGCCTTTGATATATAACCCCGGCTTGAAAGTATCTTGGCCGCTAGGATATAACCTTCAGGCCGTGTAGGGGCATCATTGCGAATATTTTCAAGGAGATCGAGGGCCTCTTCTCTTTTGCCCTTTTGAAGGGTAAGAGCCATGGCAAGCAGAATCTGAGCATTCTGATTGTCAGGCTCTTTGGAAATTATGAAACGGGCTTTTTCTTCCGCCTTATCAGCAGACCGTTTCAGAAGAAACAACTGGCCCAAGGCAAGCTGAAGATCCATTCGTTCAGGTGCCAAATCAACGGCCATGGAATAGACTGCATAAGCCTCTCGGAAATTTTTCAGTGCAAGCTCTACTCTGGCCAGGCCGGCATAGCAATCAACACACTGAGGATCGACCTTTATTGCATTTTTGAACTCCAGCCTAGCTCTTACGTAATCCTTCCCCGCCTCAAGCTTTTCCCCCTTAGCCAAAAAGTTATCACGTTTTTCCTGCGGAGAAGAACATGCACTGATTGCCAGACATAGAATAAGCCCCAACAGCATTAAACGATTTATTGCCAGCATAGACACTACCTCTTGGTTATAAATTAAAGTGCCTTTTCCTATCCTTTCAAAATTTACACGAAATATTTTATACCTAGGTTGAGCGATTAGCTGTTAGCCATTAGTGTTTAGCTTTGAAAAATAGTTCATCACGAATTAGTGAGGTAATCTGTGATGAACAGCTATTAGTAGTTAGCTTTTAGGTGTTAGTAGCCTATTTGGAAAAAAGCAGCAAATTAACCGCTAACCGCTAAAGACTAAAAACTCAATTTAGGTTACACTATCCTCGTGGGCCTTAACCTGCGCAACAATGTTCTTGGTAACAGGAGCATTCTA
>JAFDDO010000049.1 GCA_019310825.1 Deltaproteobacteria bacterium
AGAGCCGAACAAGGTGATTGTGCCCAAGAGTTTGGGGCACAACCTGGATACTGTGAAAAAAGCGGCGCTTTACCTAAAAAACGAGAAAGAGAGCATAGAGGCCAGCTGGGGGGCGATATTTTCTACCTAGTCCATTAATTGCCGGTCCTGTCTTGGCCTCATAAATCAAGCACTCCAGCACTCCTGCATCAGCTGTTTATATCAATACTCAAACGCTCATGACCGTGACTTTCGTTACCCCCGAGCATGAAAATTCTTCACCCGCTCGCTAACCTCGCTCAACACACACAGACGAACACTGACTTTGGCATCTGCTAAACCGGCAAATAACCCGATAGCAACTTTCCCACCGCCATATCGGCGGGGAAAAACGTCTGTATTTGATTGTGTGGGTATGTGGCTAACAAAAAAAGTATTTTCGGATAAAATAGTATCGTTGCATATAGCCTCCTTTTGGTCTTAACTTTGAATATAAAAGTCACAAAGGACACAAAGAAAATATTTGAGAGGATTTTTCTGATCTTTGTGTCCTAAAACAGACACGACAATGAATTTACCTTTTCGTCTACACTCAGACTTCTCTCCTTGCGGAGACCAGCCAAGGGCTATTGCCAAATTTACCGAAGGTCTTCAAAAGGGCCTTTCTCTTCAGACACTCCTTGGAGTCACCGGATCCGGCAAGACTTTTACCATGGCCAATATAATGACCCAAGCGCAACGGCCTGCCCTGGTAATTGCGCCGAACAAAACCCTTGCTGCACAGCTATTCGGGGAATTCAAAGCCTTTTTCCCGGAAAATGCAGTTGAATATTTTGTAAGCTATTATGATTACTACCAGCCGGAAGCTTATATACCTCAATCTGACACCTACATTGAGAAAGACTCCTCCATCAATGACTTTATTGACAGACTTCGCCACTCAGCAACACATTCCCTGCTAACCAGAAGGGATGTGATAATTGTGGCCAGCGTATCATGTATCTATGGCCTTGGCTCTCCTGAAGAATACCAGCAGATGCAGTTGTACTTGAGGGTGGGCGATGAGCGTACCAGAGAAGAAATCCTGGCCCGGCTGGTCGCGATGTTGTATGAGCGAAACGATATGAATTTCCACCGGGGGACCTTCAGGGTTCGGGGAGACATAGTGGAGATTTTCCCCACCTATGAGGAAAAATACGCTGTAAGGGTCGAGCTCTTTGGAGACGAAATCGAAAATGTAAGTATTGTTGACCCACTTGAGGGACAGACTATAGCTTCTTTGAGAGAAACAATCATATATCCATCGAGCCACTATGTGGCATCTGAAGGCAGACTTGACAGGGCCATTCTGAGCATCAAGGCAGAGCTGGACGAAAGGCTCCTGTTCTTTGAGTCTCAGAACAGATTGGTTGAGGCCCAGCGTCTTGAACAGAGGACCAACCTGGACCTTGAGATGCTTCAGGAGCTGGGTTATTGCCATGGAATCGAAAATTACGCAAGACACCTCTCAGGCCGCCCCCCTGGAGAGCCTCCTCCTGTACTTTTAGATTATTTTCCAAAGGATTTTATAACCTTCATTGACGAAAGCCATATAAGCATTCCCCAGATAAGGGGCATGTACGCCGGGGATCGTTCCAGGAAAGAGACCCTTGTAGAGTTTGGTTTCAGGCTTGCATCAGCCCTGGACAACCGGCCATTACGGTTTGATGAGTTTGAAAAGGCCGTGGGCCAGGTCATTTGCGTCTCTGCCACTCCAGGGCCATATGAGCTTGAAAAGGCAGGAGGAGCCGTGGTGGAGCAGATCATAAGGCCGACAGGTCTTACGGATCCGAGAATGGAGGTAAGGCCTGCCGGCACCCAGGTGGATGATCTCATGGAGGAAATACAAAAAACCATTGCAAGAGATGAGCGGGTCCTTGTCACTACCCTGACAAAGAGAATGGCAGAGGATCTTACAGATTATTACTCCTCAACAGGTATCCGTGTTGAATATCTCCATTCGGATATCAAAACCATAGAAAGGAGTCAGTTGATACAGGGTCTGAGGCGTGGTGACTTTGATGTGCTGGTAGGGATAAATCTCTTGAGAGAAGGGCTTGATATCCCGGAGGTGTCCCTAGTGGCAGTGCTGGATGCGGACAAAGAGGGCTTTCTCCGTTCGGAGCGGTCTCTTATACAGACTGCAGGGCGGGCAAGCCGGAATGACGATGGCACGGTGCTGCTCTATGCAGACAGGATTACCGGCTCTATGAAGCGGGCAATAGAGGAAACCGAACGTAGGCGACAGCTACAGATAGAATACAACAGGAGACATAATATTACCCCGGTTACCATAAGAAAGGATGTTAAAGATGTCCTGTCTTCAATTTTTGAAAAGGAGCAGAAGTTGGAAAGGCAGATAGCTGAGGCAACAGTTCCCTGTGCGGACTTGTCGGGTATCCAGAATATTGAAGAACGGATCAGAATCCTGGAACAGGAGATGAGGGCTGCTGCCAAAGAACACAGATTTGAAAAAGCCGCTGAACTCAGAGACAAGATTAAAGAACTCAGAGAACATGCCATAGCGTGAGTGACCATGAGGTGACTGTTTATGCTTCTTGGCAGTCTGGTAATGAACAATTACACTGAGAGAATTCACCAATTTTCAAAAGCTTTGTTTCATAAAGAGTTTCGAGACCGGAAAAGTGTGATTATAGAATGACGATAACAGAAAAGTAACCTCCTGCGGGCTGGAGTCTGAACCTTTGAACCCTGAACCTGTAAAACTGTGAACGCTTACTAAAAAGGATAGCGCCATGAGAAAGCCTGAAAAGATGATCATCTATAACCTGTTTCCCCTGTTGGCCGGAAAGTTCACGGATTGGGAAAGGCATTTATTGAGGGTATCTGAAATGGGCTTTAACTGGGTTTTTGTTAATCCCATTCAGCGTTCAGGTGAGTCAGGCAGCCTTTACTCAATAGCGGATTATTATGATTTCAACCCTGTTTTAGTTGACCAAAAGAGTAAGAAAGGACCTCAGGAACAGGTAAAAGAGGCGATCAAAACCGCAAAAAAACTAGGTCTTAGGGCGATGGTTGATCTGGTAATCAACCACTGTTCTGTAGATTCGGATTTGATTAAATCACATCCCGAATGGTTTCTGTGGGAGTCTGAGGGTCATGTGGTCCATCCCTTCTGTGACGAGGACGGAAAAAAGGTGGTCTGGAAGGACTTGGCAAAATTCGATCACAGAGACACAAGGGACAAAGAAGGGCTTTTTCGATATTTTCGCAATATATTGAATTTCTTGATTGAATTGGGTTTTGAAGGATTTCGCTGTGACGCTGCCTACCAGGTTCCCAAAAGCCTATGGGAAAGACTCATTAAAGAGATAAAGAAGGAGCATCCTGACGTGGTCTTTTTTGCAGAGACGCTCGGATGTCCATCAGACCAGACCAGAAGGACTGCCGGTGCCGGTTTTGATTATATATTCAACAGCTCCAAATGGTGGGATTTCAACAGCCCGTGGTTGATGGCACAATATGCCCTTACGCGAGAAGTTGTCCCTTCTATAAGTTTTCCTGAAAGCCACGATACAGGGAGACTCTGCGAGGAGCTTCATGGCAACATAGAAGGGCTTAAACAACGCTATCTGTTTGCGGCACTGTTTTCAGCAGGTGTCATGATACCCATAGGATTTGAATTCGGTTTTCTCAAAAGGTCTCATGTGGTAAAGACCAGACCGGAAGATTGGGAAGAAACTGACATTGATCTGACTTCTTTCATTACTGAGGTCAACAAGTTGAAGTCAAACCAATCAATCTTTCAGGAAGAGGCCCCTACGGAGATATTGTATGCCGGCAATCCAAATGTTCTGCTCATGTGGAAGGCATCCATAAATGATCAAGAAGAGGCCTTGCTTATTCTCAACAAGGACATTTATAATAAACAGCATTTTTATGCAGAAAATCTGCAAGAATTTGTTCAGGCAGGAACCCCGCTCAGAGATCTCTCTCCAGAATACCCAATGGAGTATATACCGGTGCCGTTTTCATACGATCTCCGGCCAGGACAAGGGATCGTACTGATTACTTCAAGAGGTTTGATTCAGGATAATTGAATCAATAGTGATTGAGTTTTTCCTGGATTTTTTGTAACCTTGGGCGTCTGTCCTTATTCATTAAGTTGGTTTTACACCGGAAGTGGACCATGAACAGTGGCTGGAGAAAGGGGGCGAATTGACAAAGTCAATACAAGGCGAAGTTGCTGAAAACCAGGATATCGGAAAACTGAAATCCAGCAAGCCGGGATCGGAGAAACAGGAAAAAACAGAACAATCAGATTTTGAAACTTCCCTGGCTACCCATGGACTCACACGGGATTCTATGGATTTTCGTGATCTGTACGAAGAATACTGCAAGAGCCGGGTCGTTTTACTTCCTGTAGGGCCATACCTGATCCATGCCTACTGGGATGTTACTGGTAACGACATCGAGAAGGCGAAGCAGCAGCTGGGTGATGACTATGGACAATCATGGACCGTCTTGAGATTTTATGATGTTACTAACATCATTTATGACGGCACGAATGCCCATAGTTTTTTCGATGTGGATATAGATCTTCAAGCCAAAGACTGGTACGTAGATCTCTGGAGCTCGGATAAATCATACTTTGTTGATTTAGGATTTAAGACCGGAGATGGTTTCTTCCTTTCATTAGCTCGGTCAAGTATTGTCAAGATACCTTGTTCCCGGCCTGCTCCCAAAGTCGATGAACACTATATGCTCGTTGCAGAAGATGCAGAAAACGGCTTGTCAAAAATCAAAGTCCCTGAAGAATTTATTCGTTATGATCTGATCGGATCCGGAAGAGCAGAAGCAAGGGCGGAGATCCGGAGAGTAGAATCCCTTAAAAGAGAAAAACGCCTAGAGAAAGATAAAAGAGCTCGACAAATCAATTTACCGCAGAGCATACCCGGGAAGCTTCCTGAGCCTAGAGTAATCCAAATAAGGAGGAAATTTTCTTTTAACTCGAAACAGCCATCGACTAAAAGCATTAAAGCCCAATTTGAAAAGAGGGTACATTTTGATCTTACAGAAATGAGCGAGAAAGGATTCACCTCTGGCATATCCTCAGAACTTGTCTCGTCGACACAAGGAAAGAACGATTCTGCTGATTGCGTTTAAAAATGGAAAAAGGTTATTTAGCCATAGTCCTTCATGCACACCTCCCTTTTGTCAGGCACCCTGAACATGTGGATTCCCTGGAAGAAAACTGGGTTTTCGAAGCCATCACCGATACATACATCCCCCTCCTTTTCGTACTGGATGGTCTTGTAGAAGACGGGGTAGATTTTCGATTGACCTTGTCAATCACACCCACTCTCGCCTCAATGTTAGCTGACCCGTTTTTGCAGTCCCGTTACCTGAACAGACTTGAACGACTGATAGAGCTGGGCAAGAAAGAAGTCAAACGAACAAGATATCACCACGAGTTTAATATACTGGCTCTAATGTATCATAAACACCTTCTACAAGTGCGCAGGGCATTCCTCAATCGCTATGATCTGAATCTGGTTGAAGCTTTTAAACGCTTGCAGGAGATTGGGAAGATAGAGATCATCGCCAGCGCTGCCACTCACGGATATCTTCCACTGCTTTCTGTCAACACATCGGCTATTCGGTCACAAATCAGGGTCGGAATCAAAAATTATCGACAGATATTCGATCAAAATCCAAAGGGTTTCTGGTTACCCGAATGCGGCTATTATCCCGGAGTTGACGAGTTTCTCAGCCAGGAAGGCATTCGCCACACTATCTTAGAGACTCACGGTATCACCCGCGCCGAATCAAGACCAAAAAATGGTGTGTACGCACCGATCTATTGCCCATCAGGGGTAGCTGCCTTCGGGCGCGATCCTGAATCGTCCAAGCAGGTCTGGAGTTCAATGGAAGGCTATCCGGGGGATTATGATTACAGGGAATTCTATCGTGATGTTGCCTACGATCTGGACCTTGATTATATCAAGCCCTATATCCATCGAGACGGCATTCGAGTGGACACCGGCTTTAAGTACTTTCGCATCACAGGCAAGAACAATCATAAAGAAGTCTATGTTCCCAAAAAGGCGGATAGAAAAGCCGAGCTCCACGCAGAAAATTTTATGTTTAACAGGGAAAAGCAGATTGAATATCTGGCTTCCGTCATGAATCGCAAGCCCGTAATTGTGACACCTTACGATGCTGAGCTCTTCGGCCATTGGTGGTTTGAAGGCCCTGCCTGGCTTAATTACCTGATTCGTAAGATCAACTCAGAGCAAAAAACGTTCCGACTCATTACCCTTTCCGAATATTTGGAGGAATACCCGGTCAATCAGGTTTCAACACCTTCTATTTCCAGTTGGGGATACAAGGGCTTTCACGAAACATGGCTCAATGGGACAAACGACTGGATCTACCGCCAACTGCATCAGGGAGCACAGCTTATGGAGAGGTTGGCGATGAATCATCCCCGAGCCGATGGCCTAACACTGAGGGCGCTCAATCAAGCGGCAAGGGAGCTGCTTCTGGCGCAGGCAAGCGACTGGGCCTTTATGATTAACTCGGGCGCTATGGCAGACTATGGGACTCAACGGACAAAGACGCACCTCTTGCGACTGGGAAGGCTTACGAAAGAAATTGAAGACCAGAGGATAGATGAGGGCCATCTTTCAATGATTGAAAGCCAGGACAATATCTTCCCACAGATTGACTACCGCTCTTATAATAATGCGATCGCATAGGTAAAGTTTAATACCCTTTTTTACGAATTCATCGTAACCTTTCATACTCCTGGCAGCTGACAGGCTTTTGCAGGGTTTTAACCGCACTGCCACCTTGAACCCTCTCTGAAACGGGCCATGGGCCCTTGGTATATCTATCCTAAATATTTTCGGGAACTGATGATTAATGGGATGCGATATTATTGTTCCTGGAAACATCCAGCAGAACATTATCTAAATATTTACAATTATATCAAGGAGTAACCAAAATCCACCGAACTGTAAGCGTTTACAGGGTGCTGCAGATGCGAGGCGGAGGGTACGCAGACGTACTTCCTGTACTTCAAGTGCCCGACAACAAAGCAGATGCGGTGCCCTGCAAACGTTTACAAATTAACTTTTTACAAAGCTCCTCAACCCTTGGCTTCTGCTTGGATGTCTCAACTTCCTAAGTGCCTTTGCCTCTATCTGACGTATACGCTCTCTGGTAACAAAGAAGTCCTTACCAACTTCTTCAAGGGTGTGATCTGATTGTTCTCCGATCCCGAAACGCATTCGAAGTATTTTCTCTTCTCTTGCTGTTAAGGTGCCAAGAGCAATCCTGGTTTGTTCGACTAGATTTATATTTATTGTGGCATCATCTGGAGGCTTGGCCTCTTTATCCTCAATAAAATCAACTAAGTGACTTTGTTCGCCATCGCCTATGGGAGTCTCTAAGGATACGGGATCTTTGGCCATTTTCAAGATCTGGGACACCTTGTCGTTGGGCAATCCCAGGTGATCAGCGACCTCCTCCGGTGCAGGTTCTTTCCCTGTTTCTTGTATAAGAGTCCGTGTAGCCCAAACAACCTTGTTCATGGTCTCCACCATATGGACAGGTATGCGAATTGTCCTGGACTGATCGGCAATAGCCCTGGAGATTGCCTGACGAATCCACCAAGTTGCATAGGTGCTGAACTTGTAACCTTTTTTATGCTCAAATTTATCAACGGCCTTCATAAGACCTATGTTGCCTTCTTGTATAAGATCAGAGAGATGCAGGCCCCGATGGAAATACTTCTTGGCGATGCTGACAACAAGACGGAGATTGGCCCAAACAAGACGCTTTTTGGCGTCTCTGGCAAGATCAACGCCTTCATTGAACCGGGAAATAATGTGTTCCAGCTCTCTGGTATTCAGCCCGGACTTAGCCAGAAATTTTTCCGCTGAAACATTGCTTAATTTTCGCTTTTCATTATTGAAAGCCTGGCAGAGCAACTCTTGAAAACATTTTTCAATTCGCACATTCCCAAAGGACCTCATCATGGAAGCCCGATTTTTTATGAGCATCTGTTTAATCGCCTTCAGGGAAGCATTATCCAGGCCGGGCTTTATGGACTTTAAAAGTTTGCGATTTTTATCCTGGAGTATCTGAATTTCATCCAGAATATCTCTGAGATGGGCTTTCCTGCTTCCTGAATTGACCAGTTTTTTAGTTTTAATGTGATTTAAATCTGAATGCCCTTCATCCACATAACTAGCATTTTTCACGGTGGCCCGTGCTTTCTCGAGAAAGGCATCAACTATATCGGGAATAGATAATGAGGCCTCTACAAAAGCTTGCTCTCCTTCCTCCATAGACTTTGCTATTGTAATTTCCTCTATTTTGCTAAAAACCCTGTCTCCCATCTCCTTGAGGTAGATTTTTACCGGGTCAACACCACTACCCTTTCCTTCATCCAGATAAACGCCCTTTAGATCATTACTTGATTTCTTTTCAACTATAACCTCAACAAGTTCTATATCATCCTTTTTAAACAATCCTAGTGTAGAGACGCCATCAAGCTTATGGACGTCTTTGTCATTTTGATCAATATCTAAACATCGACTTTGCCCTCTATCATATTTTCCAAAACATGTCCGGCCAGCTTTTTTTGTCCTTTGATAAACAGGTTTCTTGATATGTTTCTCCCAACTGGTTGGCTTCTCCTCCATTAAGTAGTGCGAATTAAAGCTCTTTTTTCCCCTCATCAATTCCTCCTTTTCCCAAAAGGTGGCATCAAGCTGGACTTATAGCCTGCAGTTCCTGAAGATACTTACCTGAGCTGTAGTAACTGCTTCAAGAGATCTTCATCATCCACTACCTCTGCAGGGGCTTTGATCTGTTCCAAAACATTCCATCTCAAGACCTTATTGCGACGATCCTTACAATATTTTTTCAGGTCTGAAAGCATCTTTTCTTCCATATCCTCAAATGGGGCAAAATCTGCAGAAAGTCGCATGGCCAAAGCCCTCAATTCAGGTACAGGCTCAAGCTGATCATACAAATCAGAAAGATTGAGATTTCCTGACATGCTGTAGAGATGCGACATTGCCATCCAAAGATTCCGCAAAGAAGGGACCTCAATCCACAGATCCAGGCCTGCATCCCCAAAAGCCTCCATATACTTAGGATGCCCGAGCAGAAAACTTATCAGCTTAGCCTCCGCCCTATTTTCAGGATCCTTGCGGTTTTTGACTCCAACAGACAGTCCATAACGTTTTCTAATATGTGGAACGACCGTACCGGTATTGCCTGCATTCATGCGATCCCAAAGGCTTTCCTCTCTCACCCCCAATTTTTGAGCCACATGACCAACCAGAAGCGATTTCCTGACTGAATCACTGACAGGTTGAAGGATCGACAGCACATCTTCTGTTGTCCTGAACCTACCTTCAGGGTCTTTTCCGTAGGATGCCAGGCCTTGCTGAATAGCAAAATCAAGGCCGGAACCGGCTGTATCTACCATGGCCTCCCAGGCCTCATTGCCCTCACGTCTGATGAAGCTATCCGGGTCATCTTCAGCAGGAAGATTAAGCACCCTGACCCTGAGATTCAATTTGTAAAAAAACGGAAGTGCCCTGAGGGCGGCCTTTACCCCCGCCGCATCGCCGTCAAAAACCAGCATCCAGTCCTTGCAAAGTCCTCTTAATTGTTTGACATGGTCTTCAGTCAAGGCCGTACCGAGTGTTGCAACAACCTGATCTATATCGGACTGAGCCAAGGCTAGGAGATCCATGTATCCTTCAACCACATAGCCTCTGCCGGCCCGTCTGATTGCCTCTTTGTTTTGAGACAGACCGTAAAGGACCCGGCTTTTGCTGTAGACAGGAGTTTCAGGAGAATTTAGGTACTTGGGATGGCCATCTTTCAGGATACGACCGCCCAAAGCCACTACCTTCCCAGACTTGTCAAGGATAGGAAAGACAATCCTGCCACGGAAACGGTCATAGTATCCCTTCCCGCTCTTTCTGGAGACAAGCAGACCCGCCTTTTCTGCCTTGTCGAGCGACAATCCCTCAGTCTTTAAATGATTTATAAGACCATCCCACAGGTCATTGGCCCAGCCCAGCCGAAATCTGGAAATGATATCTGATTTCAGGCCACGTCTTTCAAGATATGCCCGTGCATCACTGCCCCCGGATGAATGAAGGAGATTTTTGTGATACAACCCTGCTGCTGCCAGATTGAGACTGACTAATTCTTTCGTCTCCGTATGACGTTTTTGATCTTGGGATGATCTCGGTCTTTCAGGAATGATTATACCGTAACGATTGGCCAGGGCCTTCACTGCTTCCACAAAGCTTATGCCCTGTATCTTCATGAGGAATTTGAAGACGTCTCCACCTTGGCCGCACCCAAAACAGTGAAAAATCTGTTTTTCTTCGCTAACTGAAAAGGAGGGATCTTTATCTGGATGGAAGGGACAGAGGCCGATCCAGTTCCGGCCTCTCTTTTTCAACGGAACATATTCTCCGACGACCTGCCGGATATTTGCAGCTTCAAGTACGTTTCTAAGGATGTCTTCAGGAATATATGAACTCACGCCATACATCCATTAACTCAGCATACCTAAAGGAGATGATGCATGAAGAATCAAGCATTCCCCTCTCCAAAAATCCGATCGCAAAGTCATGGAAACCACCACCTTGTTGGAAGGTCATATTAACAAGCTAGGGTAGTCTGTCAATAAGTAGAGCGTAATTGTTCTGTCGAAACCTTTTACACTCCTTGGCAGGGAATGAATAATTGTGTTCAGCCCACTGAGCTTTACCTATTACAAATGTTGGCAAGAGCTGTCTGGAAATCTTTGGGAAGACGGGTAAGACGGCCGGATCTATCCGTTGCTGCGTGAACGGTATAGCCCCTAATCAGCAAGCGCTGGTCATCGAATCGATGAATTAGATAATGAAAACGAATAGAGAACTTAGAAGAATTTTCAAGTGAAGTTGATATCTCGAGCAGGTCGTCATAATGGGCTGGGGCCTTGTAACGGCAGTAAGCTTCGCTCACAGGGAATATAAGTCCTTTATGCTCAAGATCGCGATAAGATATTTTGAGCATGGACCGCAAAAACTCATTGCGCCCTATCTCAAAAATTCTCAGATAGTTCCCATAGTACACCACACCGCCGGTATCAGTATCACCGTAAATCACCCTATAGGAGAGGCGGTGTGTTGGTTCCTTGAGTTCAATTGGCCTGGGCGCTTTTTTGTTCACTTACCTTCTTTTTCGGATTGAGTTCCACCTCTCTAGGCGTTACGCCTATGAACCTCTGCATCAATTTATAGCCCTCTTTGATCATTATAGGGCTTTGTTCGGCCGCAGCCTCGCTAAAGGTGGCATCTGAATTATCTTTCGGGCTCAAACTGTCATAGATAACATAGGGTACCGGTCCCGGGCCGTGGGTTTTAAGACTTACTGGCGTATAGTGATCCGGGGCAACCAATATCCTGTAATATCCTCCCATATCCCTCAAGCCATCCATGATAGGTCCCACCACTTCTTTGTCAAAGCGCTCTATGGCCCGGATTTTTTCGCGAACATCACCCATGTGACCTGCCTCGTCAGGGGCCTCAACATGCACAAGTACGAGGTCCTTTTCCTTTAATGCCCTTAGGGCTGCGTCTGCCTTTGCCCTGTAGTTGGTGTCCAGATAACCAGTAGCCCCGGGCACATTGATAACCTCCATGCCCGCCCAGACACCCAAACCCCTTATGAGGTCAACTGCAGCCACAACTGCGCTATCTATGTCATAGAGCTGAGAAAACGTGGCAAATAACGGCCTTCGGCCCTGGCCCCATGGCCATAGTGCGTTTGCAGGCAGTTTTCCCTCAGCACGTCTCTTCTCATTGACAGAGTGACGATGGAAAAATGTAATGGCCTTGGTAAGAAGTTCATGTAGAAGTGGCTCCTCCTCGTAAATATGCCAGGCTTCAGTAACATCCATTCCAGTAAAATCATGAGGTGGTACAGTGGAAATGCCCTCTGGACCACCGCGCCAAAGTAACAGATGACGGTAACTTACGCCGCCAAAAAGCCCAA
>JAFDDO010000212.1 GCA_019310825.1 Deltaproteobacteria bacterium
GGGCCTGTTCTTGAAATTGTGCCCTGCTGGATTCATCAGTCAGTAGATCTTCCACGCCTTTCTTGAATTCGGGACAAACAGACTAACTTATGGGCAAATCTTTTCCGGTAGCGACTTTTTCGCTATTCATAATGCTGGTATGTCAGGTATCCGGAGGCCTTGCATAAGGCATCGCGCTTTGCGTCCAGTATATCCTTTTCCACCATTTCCCGTACCAGGTCTCTAAAGCCGATCCTGGGTTGCCAATCCAGCTTCACTCGCGCCTTGGATGGGTCTCCGATCAATGCATCAACTTCGGTTGGTCGGAAATATCGTGGATCTATGGCCACAAGGACATCACCCGGTTTAGGCATCTTGCGTCGCTGTTCTTCCGACAAGGCAGGAGAATCCTTTATGCCTTTGAGAATCCCTTTCTCTGAGAGGCCTGCTCCTTCCCACTCGATCACCATTCCTGCTTCCCTGAATGTCAGTTCACAAAATTCTCTTACAGAGTGCTGCTCTCCTGTGGCAATTACATAATCATCCGGTTCGTTCTGTTGAAGCATGAGCCACTGGGCCTCAACAAAGTCTCGAGCATGACCCCAGTCTCTCCTAGAATTCAGGTTGCCCAGGTAAAGCCTGTCTTGAAATCCAAGGCCAATGCGGGCCACTGCGCGAGTAATCTTGCGAGTGACAAAAGTCTCGCCACGAATAGGTGACTCGTGATTGAAGAGAATGCCATTGCACGCATAAATGCCATAGGCTTCACGATAATTGACTGTAATCCAATATGCATAGACCTTTGCTGCCGCATAAGGAGAACGTGGATAAAATGGAGTAGTTTCCCTCTGTGGCACTTCGCGAGCAGCACCGAACATTTCTGATGACGAGGCTTGGTAGAAACGGGTCTTCTCTGTCAGTCCGAGAAGTCGAATGGATTCCAGGAGACGCAGGGTTCCAAGGGCGTCTGAATTGGCGGTGTATTCCGGAGTCTCGAAGGATACCTGCACGTGGCTCTGCGCTGCCAAGTTGTAAATTTCATCCGGCTGAACCTCCTGAACAATACGGATCAGGTTAGTTGCGTCTGTGAGGTCTCCATAGTGGAGAATCAGTCTCCGATCAAGTTCATGAGGATCCTGATATAGATGGTCGATGCGGTCTGTATTGAAAAGGGAGGCCCGTCTCTTGATCCCGTGGATCTCATAATCTTTTTTTAACAAGAATTCGGCCAGATATGCTCCATCCTGCCCGGTGATACCGGTTATAAGCGCCTTTTTTCGCATAAGCTTCAGTCACCACCTTTCATTTATTGAGTCCGCTCGGCCCAGACTCCAGGCTGTTTTTGATAATATTCGTAAGTCATGGCAATTCCATTACGCAATCCAATACGTGCTTTCCAACCCATGGCCTGAAACTTGGAGACATCCAATAGCTTGCTCGGCGTGCCATCTGGCTTGGTTCTATCCCACAGGATTTTCCCCTGATGCCCCACGATCTCTTGAATAAGTTTGGCCAATTCCTTAATCGAAATATCCTTTCCAGTCCCCACATTCATGATGTTTCCAGGTGTTATCTCCCTAGACATGGAAAAGATACACGCATCAGCCAAGTCATCCACATGCAGGAATTCCCGCCTCGGCTTGCCCGTTCCCCACAGTGTGACAGGACTATGTCCTGAGAGTTTGGCTTCGTAGAATTTTCGGAGTATGGCTGGAAGGACATGAGAAGTTTCCAAGTTGAAATTGTCGCCAGGACCATACAGATTCGTGGGCATTAGGGAAAAGAAATTACAACCATGCTGCCTGGCATAGGCCTGGCAGAGCTTAAGCCCTGCAATCTTGGCAATGGCGTAAGGCTCATTCGTTGATTCCAAAGGGCCGGTCAGGAGATACTCTTCACGTATAGGCTGTGGACACTCCCTCGGGTAAATACATGAACTGCCGAGGAATAGCAGTCTGCGAACACCAAAACAATAAGCAGCGTGAATCACATTGATTGAAATGGCGAGATTGTCATATATGAAGTCAGCGGGATAGCTGCTGTTTGCAAGGATACCTCCTACCTTGGCTGCTGCCAGAAAGACATATTCCGGGCGTGTCTCTTCAAAAAAACGCATTACAGCTCCCTTATCCCTCAGGTCCAGCTCTGTACTCGTTTTGATGATGAGATTTGCATAACCGGCTGCCTGAAGTCGTCTTGCAATGGCAGATCCTACTAGACCACGATGTCCGGCAATGTAGATTCGACTGTTAGTTTCTATGGTATCTCCCTTTCCTTTTAAAAACATTTAACTAATCCCTCTCACTGGGGCAAGCTTTTAGCCATTAGCGGTTAGCATTTGGATAAAACTATTTTAAAATACAAAAAACATCTTGACAAGTCCTTCTACCATGTTATGAGTAAATATACTACTCATAAGGTGTTCAGCCATGAAGAATCTATTTGCAGGAATCATAGCCTCAAAGACGAGAATAAAACTGTTGATCCGTTTCTTTTTTAACCCGGAGACAAAGTCATACCTGAGAGAACTGGCCAAGGAATTTAACATCTCAACGAATTCGGTCAGGGAAGAACTCAACCAGCTTACAAAGACAAAACTGCTCAAATCCGAAAAAAACGGCCGCCAGGTCTATTATTCAGCGGACTCCAGTCATCCGCTCTTTCCAGAACTCAAATCCATGGTAAGCAAGGTAATGGGCATTGACCAGGTCATTGATGGTATCGTTAACAGGTTGGGTGACATTGAAGAAGCATACCTGATTGACAATTACGCGGAAGGTAAAGATACGGGCATAATTGATCTTTTATTAGTGGGGGATGTTGATCAATATCATCTCAATGACTTGAGCAGAAAAACAGAACGATACATTAAGCGAAAAATACGTTCTCTCGTATTAAGCAAAGATGAGTACAAGGACCTATTGCCGGAATTGAGGAAACGACACCGTGTACTGATATGGGAAGCAAAGGTAAGATAAAGTACTTAGGTGGTTAGGCTGAAGACTGAAGGTAGAAGGCTTTTAGGAACAAATCATGCGCGATTACATAAAATTAGGTAGTCGA
>JAFDDO010000213.1 GCA_019310825.1 Deltaproteobacteria bacterium
CGTCCCCAAAGTTCCCTTGTCTCCTAAAGATATATATGTGGACTCGTGCCAAATGAAGAAGCCGGAGAGACAATTTTCCCGGCAAATTTTTTACTGCCAGTGCCGGTGAAGAAAATACTCTGAAAAAAAGAAAAGGCGCCTTCTGGGAAGAATGGTATCATACAAAGACAGTTAAGATCCACTAAACGAAATGAAAAGGAAACTTAATGACCAATAACGATATATTACGTCGTCTCCGCTATACTTTTAACTGTAATGATTCAAAAATGATTTCGATTTTTGGCCTGACAGATCATCAAGTAACCCGCGAACAAATCTGCGATTGGCTGAAAACAGAGGATGATCCTGCCTATCAGGCCTGCAGCGACAGCCAGCTGGCTATGTTCCTCAATGGTCTGATTAACGATATGCGCGGCAAAAAAGAAGGGCCACCGGTCGTGCCGGAGAAGCGCCTAACCAACAACATTGTTTTGGTAAAATTGAAAATTGCTTTAAATTTACAAGCCGAGGATATATTGAAAATTCTCGATCTTGTTGATGTGCACATTAGCAAACATGAATTGAGTGCATTTTTCCGTAAGCCTGGCAATGATTTTGCGCAATTTCCTCAAAGGTCTACAGCGTCAGTATCGAGAGAATCGTTAGGTACTTTTGGAAAATCAGGATTTATGCTCAAGATCTGTGTCAGGCGTGTCATTCTGCCGGAGAAGAGTGTTGAAAATGCAGAATGTCTGCCTCACCGCAGGTTACAACACGACAACAGGTCAGACCCGGAAACATGACCAGGCCGGATGAGATGAAGTTCTGCCCTTTGTTCAATACAATTTAGAAGGATAAACATGAAAAAAACATTTCAATTAACCCATCCGAAAATCAAAGTCGCCAGACTTTTTGAAGCAGTCAAACACGATATCAAAAAGTACGTCAAGAGAGAGCGTAACAAAAAGTTGCCGGAAGGTGTTGACTTTTGGGATTTTGACTGCAAATTCGGTCCTACTGCGGAAGACTCCCAGATAATTCACCTGTCTGAATTCAACCAGTTCATTGATAAAGCAGAAGAACAGCAGTTCAAGTCGTTTTATGTGGAAATTCTGGCCAAGCCAGGGCATCGCACTAAAAAGCCACGCCCTCAGGAATAGTGGCAGTGGGGAAACCAAGGGTTCAGCTGTATGAGGAACGGGGTCAGGTCTTGCTATATCACACAACAAATCAATGCACCGGATGAATCGGTGATTTATCCGTTCACGGCGACTGGCGTCGCCGTGAATCGCGGCGCTGACTTCAACAAGCACCTTGTCCCGTTGCGCCGGGCGCTCCGGAACAAGGCACTGGACCCGACTGCGCTTCTCGGAGCCTCATGGTGCAAGCACCCTGAGGCTCCTGCGATGCTCGCGGGTCAGCGCCGCGATTAGCTGCCATGTGATGACCCAAACAAGAAATATTTAGGAGGAGGTCGCCCGTGACTGATATTCTACTGATCGTGACTGTCGTCTTGCTGGGCGTCACTGTGGCTCTCCTGCTCATACTTTTAAAGAAAGTATCGCAAGCCGATACCGCAACACTTGCTTCCCGTCTTGATGCTTTCGAAAAGGCACAGGAACGTACCGAGCGTGCGGTTAGAGAAGAAGTGGCTCAGAGCAGAGACGAACAGGGTAAGGCAGCGAAAGATCAAAGACAGGAACTCACTGAAGCCTTCAAGATATTCGGTGATTCCGTGGTACAACGAATGATGGATGTTGCCAGCATACAGAAGGGGCAACTCGATGCTTTCTCAGGTCAGCTTACATCCTTTGCAAAAGCCAGTGGTGAGCGACTGGATGGTGCCCGTGCCGAGTCTGCCACCGGAGCCAAACAACTCCGGGAAGAAGTCGTGGGTACGCTGAAGGACATTTCAGAAACGATGGCCAAGACCATGAAAGATTTGGCCGTCGCCGAAAAAGTTCAGCTTGAGGCATTCTCCGGGCAGATCGCCTCGTTGACGAAGACCAGTAGCGAGAAACTCGATGGTATCCGGACAGAATTTACCACCGGAGCGAAACAGTTAAGGGAAGAGGTCATTGCAGCACTCAAGGGGATCACGGAAGCCACCACCAAGACAATGGGCGAATTGGCCAATATTCAAAAAACCCAGCTCGAGACCATGTCATCTACGATTGGGAAGCTTTCGGATACAAATGAGAAGAAGCTGGAGGCGGTCAGGGTCACTGTGGAAGGCAAACTTCAAAGCATGCAGATTGACAACGCCAAACAGCTTGATCAAATGCGGCAAACCGTGGACGAGAAACTCCAGGGGACTCTGGAAAAGCGTTTGGGCGAGTCCTTCAAGCAGGTCAGTGAACGACTGGAACAGGTGCATAAGGGGCTTGGAGATATGCAGACACTCGCCACGGGTGTTGGTGACCTCAAGAAGGTGCTTACAAATGTCAAGACGCGTGGAACGTGGGGTGAAGTGCAGCTTGGTACGCTATTGGAGCAAGTGCTCAATCCTGACCAGTTCGCCAACAACGTGGCCACGAAAGATGGTCGCGAGCGTGTCGAGTTTGCAATCAAGTTGCCGGGACAAGGTGCGAACCAGGATGAGACCGTTTGGCTCCCGATTGATGCCAAGTTCCCTGTCGAAGACTATCAACGCCTGATCGAGGCTCAAGAACGGACTGATGTCGAAGGTGTGGAGATGGCAGGAAAACAACTAGAGAATCGTGTCAAGACCTGTGCACGAGATATCAGCGAAAAATATTTAAACCCGCCAAAAACTACGGACTTCGGCATCTTGTTCTTACCAATAGAGGGCCTCTTTGCTGAAGTTATTCGCAGGACGGGTTTAATCGAGGTTATCCAGCGAGAGTACCGTGTGGTTATCGCCGGCCCAACTACATTGTGGTCAATTTTGAATAGCCTTCAGATGGGTTTCCGTACGCTGGCCATCCAGAAACGTTCAAGCGAGGTATGGAACCTCCTCGCTGCGGTCAAGACCGAGTGGACGAAGTATGGCGATGTTTTGGTCGCAGTGGAAAAGAAGCTGCATCAGGCATCGAACACAATCGAAAAGGCCAAGGTGAGGTCAAGAGCTGTTGGAAGGAAACTCAAAGATGTGCAAGAGCTTCCAGCCGGTGAGGTCGCAACCATACTTCCCCAAAATCTTATAGAAGATGATGAAAATCTTGGTGAGGGCGATAGAGTGGCAGACGATTAGATGCAGAATAAATCCATATATTTCGAGATATTATCACCGCAGATAACCTCTCTAATTCAGCGGACCCAAAGGGCCGGGCCGCTGATTAGGGCGTTCACGGCGACTGGCGTCGCCGTGAATCGCGGCGCTGACTTCGTCAAGCACCTTGTCCCGTCGCGCCGGGCGCGCCAGAACAAGGCACTTGACCCGACTGCGCTTCTCGGAGCCTCAGGGTGCAAGCACCCTGCGTCTCCTGCGATGCT
>JAFDDO010000050.1 GCA_019310825.1 Deltaproteobacteria bacterium
GGTGTCCAACGTGGTGGGGCACTTAAAGGGAGGCGTGTCCGAACCGGTCCTGGAGCGTGCGTTCGAATACTGGCGCAACATCGATAAGGAGATCGGCGATCGCATAGCCAAGGGTGTACAAGGGGACTGATCTAAGCATGTTTGTTATGTAGCTCAAGAAATAGAAGCTATCAGCTAGCAACCGATTGCAGCGGCGGGCCGCTGAATCGGATCGTTGTCGAGGACGCTGCGCGTCCTCGACAATCGCCGCAAATGTCATTCGCTGGGTGCTCGGCACTCCGCGCCTGTTATAACCATCGAATTCAGCCGACTCAGCCTGTCCCAAACCGCATTTGTTTGGCGCAGGCTTCGCTCCTTCGCGGCGATGGCGGGACACATTATTGCCACAGCAGAGCTTGTGGGGACCTATCAACGAACTAAATAGGCACGAGATTTACGGAAAAGGGATCGGTGCCTAAAATTGACGTCAAGAGCTGATATGCTTTCGTTAATATGATTTCAGACAAAGGAAAGACAGGTCAGGAACTTTGGGCCTTAAAACTTTAGTTCACTTAAGGCATTTTTCCGATTTATCCGGATTAGGTTATAGGTCACCTGATAAATGCCAAAATATACTTAATAGCTGGAAATAGAGTGCAAACTACTAATATCGATTTGATTAGCCTGGCTGGGACAAATTTCTGTAACCTTGCTCCGCAATAAATGCCGGCAAATCCCCCCATCCCGAACAGGAAACCCAAGGCCCAATCCGGTGCAACGGCCATTTCAGGATAAAAGGGAGCTATCGCCTGATAAAATAGCACGCCCACAACTGAAGTTATAAAGGTCCCCATCAAAGCCGCGCCAGCTACACTATAAACTGGTAGACCAAAGAAACTTACAAAGAAGGGAGCAATAATGGCCCCGCCGCCTATCCCGTAAATACCTCCAATGATACCAACGGAAAAGCTTAACAGCATTATTCCCATGGTGTTTATATCAAATGTTTGGCCATAGAATTCATAAATAATGCGAGATGTGTTGAACTTCTTTACGATGATTCGTGGTAATTGCTTTTGATCTGAAGCGATACCGGATTGATTTGATTCATAGTAGTCTTTAACTACTTTCTGGAATTTATCCTCTGCTGATGCTTGATGCCCATTGGATTGCTTTTTTTTAAGCAGATCTTTTATTAATCTACCTCCAATATATAAGAGGACTAAACCGACAAACATCTTGAAACTTTTTGGATTTGGGAGATACTGTATGCGCAAAATAGCGCCGACTAGAACTCCGGGTAGTGTTCCTATTATAACTGCCCACGTGAGTGGCCACACCATTCGACCTTCTTTTATATATCGATAGACCCCACTGGGAATGGCAACAATATTAAAAAGCTGGTTAGTGGCACTCACTGCCGGAGTGTTGAATCCAAGGAAGCTCACCTGGAAGGGTAATATTAGAAAGGCCCCTGAAACACCACCCATTGAAGTAAAAAAAGAAATAACAAAAGCTACAAGAGGCGGGATCCAGGGACTTACTTCGATATCGGCAATCGGGAAATACATTCTGGAATCCTTAAGGTTGCCCTTGGGTAATTTTTCAATTTCTTAAATGGTCTGTTGTTATCAATGGTCTTGTCAAAGTATTTGCCTTATGTTAATCATCACCTGCTTTAAGGGCGGCGTAGCCAAGTGGCTAAGGCGACGGTCTGCAAAACCGTTATTCCCCGGTTCAAGTCCGGGCGCCGCCTCCAATATCGAGCGGATTGCGGGCAATTGGGTCGCAATCCTTTTTGTTTTTACCAGCATGCCATACTGAGCGAAACTAATTACAATCTGTGCTTTGTATTGAAACGGATCTGCTTTTTTTAACCATCCATACTCCCTGACAGTCTTGGAATGAAGATTGTCCTTAGTATATACTTTTATCCACTGTAATCCAAAAGAGCTTGAAGGCATCACATGCGTGTAGTTGTCATTGGAGCTGGTGAAGTAGGTCGCCATATTTGTCAGCAGCTCTCCGCAGAAGACCACGAAGTCGTTCTCATAGACAGAGATGCAGACCGTCTAAAGCGCGCGGAGCGGGATCTTAATATGCTTTGTATTGAGGGAAACGGGGCCTCTGCCCGGACCCTGGAACAGGCGAATATTACAAAGGCCGATCTTTTTATTGCTGTCACCGACATAGACGAGGTCAACCTGATTGCCTGTATCATGGCAAAGGAGTATGGCGTATTACGCCGCGTGGCCAGGGCCAGGAACGAGGAATATTTTTCCGCTACTTCTCCGCTGAGTGAGTATCGGCTGGGCATAGATCTCCTGATTAACCCTGATCAGGTCATGGCTCATGAGATACTCAGGATCAGTGAGGTATCAGAGGCCTTTGAGGTGGTTGATTTTGCTCACGGCGAGGTCGTGCTGGTGGGGTACCAGATAAAAGAGGGCAATCCTGTCTGTGGTGTAACACTGGCTGATCAGAAGGATTTAAGAGGACTCTATGATTTTGTAATAGTAGCCATAGTCCGGGAGGGAGAGACCATCATTCCCAGAGGGGGTGACATCGTCCAGGCTGAAGACCGTATTTACGTGGTTGTGAGGCGCAGGGACATGGCAGCAGTGGAAGATTTGTTCAACCTGTGGAGCATGGCTCCTAAAAAGGTCTTTATCGTCGGCGGGGGCCGGGTCGGCTTTCGGGTAGCTAAGGCCCTGGAGCGACAGAAGGTGGACGTTGCCCTTGTGGAGACCGATCCCATAAGATGCGAGCATCTTGCCGAGCATTTGAGTGGTGCCGTAGTGCTTAACTTTGATGGTCTGGACGCCCATGATTTGCTGTCAGAGGGAATAGACACGGCAGATCTCGTGGTGGCTGTCACAGATGGAGATACCACAAATATCCTTTCAAGCCTCCTTGCGAAGTATCATGGTGCAAAGAAGTGCATAACCCGCATAAGCCGTCCGGATTTCATCCCGCTCCTTGGAAAGCTGGGAATAGACGTTGCACTCAGCCCAAGGCTTGTCGCAGCCAATATGATTCTGCGTTTTGTGAGGCGGGGCGCGATTCTCTCGGTTGCTTCATTACTTGGGAGCGATGCAGAGGTGCTGGAGTTTGTGGTCTCTGAGCGTTGGGTGTATTTAGATAAACCCTTAAGATCTGTAGACTTTCCTGTGGATACCAACCTTGGTGCAGTGGTCAGAAAAGGAAAGGTGATCATTCCCTCAGGAGATACAGTGCTGAAGGCAGGAGATCGACTGATAATCTTCAGCATGAAGAAGGCGATTCCCATGGTGGAAAAGCTCCTCACCTCATGAGACTGGGTACGGGTACTATCGGGGTCCTGTTGGGTTGGCTCTTTCTCTTTCTTTCAGTTGCCCTTCTGATACCTATCGCATTCAGCATATATTACGACGACGGGAACTGGCAGTTTTTAGTCATCTCCAGCGCAATTGGATTTGTGCTTGGAGGAGGGCTTGTCTGGTCTTGTGTCTCAGAGCCGGAGATAGGTCATAGGGAGGGATTTGCAATTGTGGCCTTTACCTGGCTTGCTGCTGCTGCCCTGGGGGCATTGC
This sequence comes from Deltaproteobacteria bacterium, assembly GCA_019310825.1. GTDB lineage: Bacteria > Desulfobacterota > Dissulfuribacteria > Dissulfuribacterales > UBA3076 > UBA3076. The sequence goes on from JAFDDO010000050.1 coordinate 3,552, forward strand.
CATATTATCTCTCTGGGGCAATCCCGAGCTATCTTAATGCCTATTTCGAATCCATGTCCGGTTTTACCACTACCGGTGCCACAATATTGGAAAGGGTTGAGGTCCTGGGGCCCAGCCTGCTCTTCTGGAGGTCCTTTACCCAATGGCTGGGGGGTATGGGGTTCATTGTCCTCTCCCTGGCAATTCTGCCTATACTCGGAATCGGAGGCATGCAGCTCTTCCGGGCAGAGATGCCTGGCCCTACAAAGGACCGCATTACACCCAGGATCCAGGATACTGCCCGGATCTTGTGGAGTGTGTATGTGCTCTTTACGGCAGTTGAGACCGTGTTGCTTATGTTAGCCGGCATGAGCTTTTTTGATGCCATCTGCCATGCCTTCAGTACTCTGGCTACCGGCGGTTTTTCTACCAGGACCAATAGTATAGCAGCATTTCACAATCCGTGGATCGACCTCATTGTAATTGTGTTTATTATCATTGCGGGAATAAATTTTTCCCTCCATTACCGCCTGCTTTCAGGTAACTGGAAGACATTCGGCCGGAGCGAAGAACTCCGTTTTTACCTTGGCATAGGCATTTTTGCGACCATATTCGTCATGCTTGCAAATATTCTCTTTGCAACATATGACTCATGGTCAGATAGTCTGAGATATAGTACTTTTCAGGTATGGACCATACTTACCGGCACAGGCTTCCACACAGCGAATTTTGATCAGTGGGCACCTGTGTGCAAAGTCACACTGGTCACTCTTATGTTTTTGGGAGGCATGGCAGGTTCTACTACCGGCGGTATTAAGCAGGCAAGAATACTCTTGTTCTGTAAGTTCACGAGAATGCAGATACGAAAACTGATCCACCCAAGAGCGGTGCTATTCGTCAAACTTGACAATCGTAAGATCCCCGCAGAGGTAATCCAGTCCATACTGGGATATCTCTCTTTATATGCGGTTGTATTTGTGGTTGCGACTCTGATTGTAACCGGACAGGGGCTGGACATGGTTACCGGCTCTGTGGCAGTCATTGCTACTTTAAACAACATAGGCCCAGGGCTGGCAGGCGTCGGCCCTTGTGAGAATTATGCTCATATCCCTGATTTATCTAAGGCCGTTCTCATCATGTGTATGCTGGCAGGACGGCTGGAACTCTATACTATAATTATACTTTTTGTGCCTTCGTATTGGAAGGATGTTCGCTATCCCAGGTGGCGGTGGAGTAAAACTGATCAAAGGAGGTAACCGTTTACAATCCTTGGCAGGAAGTGAATAGTTACTCAAAGGAGATATCATCATGGCACTTATGGAAATAAACGTTTCTCCCCTTGGGACCGGGTCCACAAGTGTGGGAGAATTCGTGGTAAACATGCAGAGGCTCCTTACAGAGCAGGGACTTCCATATGAGCTTACGGATATGGGGACAATAATTGAAGGAGATGTTGATCAACTCCTTGCTGTAGCAAAGGTCTTGCATGAAAGCACTTTTTCTAATGGGGCAAAACGGGTATACACGGTTATAAAGATAGATGACCGCCGTGACAAAGAGGTCCATCTGGGTCAGAAAACCGGATCAGTCAAAGAAAGGATTTGATGAAGCGATATTTTCCTCTTTTTACGACAATTGCCTTTATTACACTCCTGGCACTGGGAATCTGGTCCGGCGAGGTGCCTGTAGTCTGGCATAAGGCCGTTACGGTATGCCTTAGCTGTATAGGAATTGGCTAATGGAACGTCTGCGTAGAAAAAGCCAGTACATCTTCACATTGTTGGCTAACGCTTACTGGCTTTTTCCATGGAAAAGTCCCATATATCAAGGACCTCTTAAGAAAATCTGTTTCCCTGGGCTCAATTGTCACTCTTGTCCTGCTGCCTCCATGTCCTGTCCCCTTGGCGCCTTTCAGAATCTTTTGGCAACTCTGCGCCCGAGCATACAGATGGGGCAGTTGCATATTGGGGCATACGTTTTGGGAAGTCTTGGTCTGATAGGTTCTGTTGCCGGCCGGATGCCCTGTGGTTGGATTTGTCCCTTTGGCCTGTTGCAGAAGTGGCTGTTCCTCCTTCCGGTTCCCAAGTTTTCATTCTGGAGGCCCCTTAGAAGGGGGCCCTACCTATTCCTTATTGTCTTCGTAGTCTTGCTCCCTTTGCTTGTGGTAGACTCATTAGGTTACGGCTCCGTCTGGTTCTGCAAGTATGTCTGCCCGGCAGGGACGCTTGAGGCCGGCATTCCGCTACTTTCCCTGGATCAAGGGCTACGTAGTGCTGCAGGCTGGCTGTTCGCATACAAGTTTATCGTATTGATACTGCTTTTGACTTGGTGTAGTTTTACATCTCGTCCGTTCTGCCGAGCAATCTGTCCCCTTGGAGCCATCTACGGCCTTTTTAACAGGGTAAGCTGGCTGCGGTTGCGTTTTCATCCTGACCGGTGTGTGCAGTGCAAGGCATGTCTGACTATATGTCCTACCGATGTGTCTTTTTATAATGGTCTGGATGACCTGAATTCAGCTGCCTGTATCAGATGCCTCAGATGCTTTTCCATATGTCCATCTAACGCCGTATCTCTGGAGTTCGGTCCGGTACGGGAGGATATCAGTAAGGCAGTTAATACCTTAGAGGTCTAAATTATATGAGAAAAAAATTGATGCTTGCCACCCGTAACAAAGGTAAGCTGTTAGAAATACAGGCACTTTTTTCCGATCTTGATATTGACATCATGCCTTTGGATGAAGCAGAAGACGCACCCCATGTAGAAGAAGATGGCAAGACCTTTATGGAAAATGCTTTTAAGAAGGCCAAAGTCATTGCCGAAGCTACGGGAATAATGGCCCTTGCCGATGATTCCGGACTCGAGGTAGATGCCCTTAATGGGGCCCCGGGTGTTTACTCTGCCCGCTACTCAGGGGAAAATGCCTCTGATGCCTCAAATAACTCAAAACTTCTGGCTGAGCTTAAAGGGGTATCTTCCGGCAAGAGAGGCGCTCACTTCAGTTGTGTGATCATAGTCTATCATCCATCCGGTCGGTGGATAAGCACTGAGGCCAAGTGCGAAGGTGAAATTACAAAAAAAATTATAGGAGATAGAGGTTTTGGCTATGATCCTGTTTTTTACATCCCTTCTATCAATCGCACAATGGCCCAGCTTTCACCAGAGGAAAAAAACAGCTTGAGTCACAGGGGCAAGGCCCTTACAGAGTTGAAGTCAAAGTTACCTGGTTTTTTGGATTCACTTGAATCTAGATCTTAAAGAAAGAGAGCCGCTTGCAAAACCCAAGATTTTGTTCGAGGGCAAGGCGCGAGGAGGTAAAAAAGCGCAGTGTACTGGGGGTACATGAGCATTTTTTGCCGACGAGCAACGCAGCCATCGGACAAAAGATGGGTTTTGAGAGTGGCTCAGAGGTGATTAACAATGACACTTGAAATCTACGCAAAGGAAGAATGCCTGCGTCAGGCAGTTGAGATAACCAAGACATATGCACAATCAGGGGAAAACAAACACGGTCCGGTAACTGAGTTCCTGGAGGAAGTTTATCAGAAGCTCCTGGAACTACGGGCGGATGTCAGCAAAAATGGCTAGTAAGCGTTCACAGGGCACCGCATCTGCTTTGTTGTCGGGCACTTGAAGTACAGGGAGTACGTCTGCGTACCCTCCGCCTCACATCTGCAGCACCCTGTAAACGCTTACAGTTCGGTGGGTTGCGGTAAACGGGCATTGTAACCCCGTGAACGGTTACAATGGCTAGGATGTTTTGGCAGTAAAATTTAATTCCAGATAATTCCGGGAAGGCAGATATCAAGTAGTGGCAAATGGGTCGATTCGGAAAACCCTAACGCCTACTTGAAGATATTACAGGTCTCCAGCTATTTTTACTCCTTTCAACAACAATGAGAGAACTTGGCACAAGGCCTGAGTGATCTCTCTCACTGATTTTAAATATACCCATGACCCCATAGTAGCTTTGATCGAGATCCTCAAGGGCTTGGCGCAGATCACTATGCGTGGCAGTGCTTGACGTCCTCAGCCCCATTGCCGTGAGGTGGAGCGCATCCCAGGCCGTACCTGCTGCCAGAGCTTCTTCAATAGAAAAGCCACTTGCCTTTTTTCCCATTGCATTCATAAATCTATTTATTGTAAATGCACAGGGATGCGATAACGGAATATTGTAGCCTAAGAGTAGCGGAGGTGCCGCTGTCCATAGTTTAAAAAGACCTGTATATTTTTTTAGCATACCTGATGAGAGAAGTTGCACCGGAACCGCTACATGTATACCCATTCTTTTCGCAGAATGTAACAATACAGGCCCACAACTTCTTGGACCCCAGGCCACAACCACCTGTGCCCCTTCCTCCTTGAATCGCTGTAACTGTGAAACCATATCAGTGTCATTTAGCCCAAAGTTTTGGGGCGGCAGAATGCGCAAACGATATTCCGGTCCATAGCCCTGAAGCCACAAGGAATCCCTCTTCCCCTTTGCGTTGTCAGCTACAAGAGGACCCACTAGTCTAAGGCCGGCCCTGGCAAAACCCCGGAAAAGGATCTTTATCGCAGGTCCAAGGCTCGGGGAGACGCTAAAAGTCCAGCGAAAAGATTCATTCTTTCTGGAGGGTAAAAGAGGATCATCTCCAGATGTTAACACCATGGGTACATTGTGTGTCTCTGCATAATTCCTCAGGACCGGAATCATGGCTTCACTTGTAGGGCCCAGCAAAGCCACCACCTTGTTCTGTTCAACAAGTTTCCTGGCCTCGAGTAACAATCTGCCCGGCTCACCTCTGGTGTCCGCCACTACCAACTCAAGAGGCTTTCCTCCAACTCCCCCTTGGGAGTTAAGATACTCCACGGCCTTTCTCGCTGCGATATAGGCAGCTTGGCCCTCTCCGCGATAGTCTCCTGTAAGATCCCATAGCCCACCTACAGATATCGACAAGGCGTCCCTACGGCACGCTGCTTTGTCAGCAATCAGAACACTTGCGACAACAGATAAAAAAAGGCAGCACAATATTGTCCAATTTATTTGCAGACAACTCCTAAACCATGGAGTTGCCTTAGGTAATCCAAGATTCATCTGATTTATGGGGCGGCTTTCATCTCAGCCGGGTGAGCTTTTTCTTGGCTACGCTTGCCTGCGGGCTTTTTGGGTATTTTTTGACAAGCTTGTTAAGTACTATCTTTGCACTTTCCCTGTCTCCGAGTTTCGCAAAGGCCATACCCTGTTTCAGCAAGGAATCTGGCACTTTGTTACTTTTTGGATACCTGCTTATTGTCTTCTGGTATTCCAGAATTGCTTCTTCAAAGCGCTGTATGTTGTACTCACACTCACCCATCCAGAAATAGGCATTGGCAACCCTTCGTCCATGGGGGTGTTTTTCTATATATGTCCTTAGGGTTTTTTTGGCATCTTTGTATTGTTTCTGTTTGATTAAATCTAAGGCCTGCTGATACAGGTCCACTGCACCCTGAGCGGCATTCTTCCTGGCCTGCTCCACCTCCTTTGTTACCTTGGTAGAGGCTTGAAGTAATTTGACTTCTTCTCTCAAATTTTCTACTTGTTTTTTGAGATCCTCTATGAAACGAAGTGTCGCCTCTTCCTCCTGCTCACTTTTGTGACCAATCTGGTCGACCAGGCCATTCAGCCTAAGGAGTTCTACCTGCAACTCGTCCGTCCGGTTTGCAAGCTCTGCCTGCCGACTCCTTACATTGGCGATGTCCTGCTTGCCAACTTTTTGTGTGATCTTTTTCAGCTCTGCAACTTCCTGTTTCAGGAAGTTAATCTGATTGCAGAAAGAACGGTTCTCTGCAGATAGACTGTTTATACGCCTTTCCAGCATATTCACTTGGTCTCGGGGGGCACAGTGGACCAATAGCATGGGCAGCAAAGCAACAACAACCAGCCACATTGCTTTTAGAAAAACCGACCTGCTCTTTTCAGAAAAAACTATGCCTTTCAAACTCTTGAACGACCGCATCTCAGACTCCTTTTTACTAAAAATGTTGGATGCTGAATTGTGTAAGGAAATTAAAAAAATCTGTACCTTTATTCAACGTTCAAAATTCATAATGCAACATTCTTCCTACAGGGACCTAAAATTTGTTACGGCCCCAGTTGGCTATCTCTACACCATTTAAATAACGCAGCAACATCCGCTGTCCTCTGCCATTAGCATACATTACAAACAGGGCCTTTTCAGGACCCATTCTGGTTGAACTAAATAAAATCTGCCTGCCGTCCGGCGACCAGGATGGGTTCTCATTATTGCCTGAACATGTAAGTTGAATGGGATGTCCGCCTTCCGGCGATATACTGAATACCTGGAAATGTCCTTCATTCAGACCTGTGTAAACTATGCGATCCCCGTGGGGGGACCATTGTGGGTCTGTATTATAGGTTCCACTGTAGGTAATACGCTTGGCAGACTTGGTTCGAATGTTCATCACATATATCTGTGGATTGCCACTACGGTCGGACACAAAGGCCAGACGCTTCCCGTCTGGCGACCACGTTGGGGAGACATTTATCCCAGGACCTTGGGTGAGCCTCGTCTTTATCCGTCCCTTAAGATCTATAATATATATGTCTGGGTTCCCGTCCTTACTCAGGGTAACGGCAAGGCAGTGGTTGTCGGGATGCCATGCAGGAGCTATGTTTAGACCGGAGTATGCGGCAAGCCTGTATGTTTTTCCGGTTTTTGTATCTTTTATGTAAAGATATGGCTTACCAGTCTTGTAAGATGTATAGACAATGTATTTTCCGTTTGGGGAGTACCGCGGAGATACTGTAATGCCTTTATCAAAGGTCTCTCTCCTTATGTTGAATCCGTCAAAGTCTGATGTATAAACCTCTTTGATTCTATCTTTTTTGGCTACGAAGGCGATCTTGGACAGGCTTACCCCGTGTTTCCCTGTTATTGCCATTACTATGAGGTCACAGAAACGATGGGCTATCGTTCGGCAATCCTTGACCTTCCCGTTATATCGTCTTCCCTGTATCATGGACCCGGTAGACATATCGAACAGCCTGAGTTCGGCTGTCAGGGAGTCGCCTTTTTTTTCCATGGAACCCTTGACCAGATAGTCCAGGCGAAATTTATTCCAGACTGCACCCTGCCTATATCCATAGCTGGCTGGATCAAGTACTGAAAAGTAGCCATGAAATATGAGGTCATCCGAAAGTACCTTTGAAATCTTCCGGCCTAGGAGATCATTCTCAAAAGTACTAGGCGTAGCCTCTAAGTAAGGAACAGCAATAGGGATCTTTTGTAGATAGGGCGAAGTTATATCTATATAGAGCCTCGCTTCAACCAAAGAGGGACTGAATACCAGAAAAAGAAGAAAAAAGATCCAGCCAAATGTTTTTTTGTAAATATTCTTATATCTCATAATTTATAACTATAATCCCACTTCACCTGGTCTGAACCTGATTCCTATTTCCAGCGGACCTGGCCTCAAGGCTGAGGGCAATGGAGGGAAAGGGCTTGCCTTTTGTACTGCCCTTATGGCCGACTGGTCAAACAGGGCATGACCCGACTTGTGTTCATGCTCGGCATTGAGTACCCTCCCGTCCTGCGCAATTCGGACCACCACAATGGATGTCAGGTTGGTCTTGTCAAGGAGTTGCTCAGGAAGAACCCATTGGTTCCTGACTTTGGCCCAAATCTCTATACAATAGAGCCTGAGCACCTCATTTAGCTGTCCGCTCCCTGCTGTTCCAGCAGTCGCTATCGCGGATTTTTTTATCCTGTCCTCAACGCTGGATTCTATGGCACTCAATCTATTTTTGATAACGGCTTCTGACTCTTTTTCCTTTACACGTTCCTTAAGATTCTTTAAAGCCTTATTGAGTCTCTCTGTATCCTTGGTGGCAACCGGTTTTGGTTTAGACTTCTTAATGGTCTTCGGCTTCTTGGGGCGCAGAGATACGGCTTTTTTTTGCTTTGATTTTGTTGGCGGGGGCACCACTTTTTTTTTGATTTTTTGGGTCTTTGGTTTTGGTTTAACAATCGGAGCCTGTTTTTTGGGTTTGGCAACCTTTGGCGAAGGCAGATCTACTGTCTCAAAAAGCTTAACCGTGTAAACAGGGGGCATTGGTCGAGATTTTTCCCATAAATTGGGCACAACTATAGAAAATACAGCCAACGCAACGTGTATCCCGATGGCCCCTATGAACGCAGACTTCCACATTCTCGTTAACCGGACCTGCTATCCCCTTTGACATTCTTCTTTGACTCAGATCGTTTATGTCTCTTTTTAGAAGGTTTC
>JAFDDO010000051.1 GCA_019310825.1 Deltaproteobacteria bacterium
TGTCGGCTCATCGCATCCTGGGGCTGAAGCAGGTCCCAAGGGTTTGGCTGTTCGCCAATTAAAGCGGTACGTGAGCTGGGTTTAAAACGTCGTGAGACAGTTTGGTCCCTATCTACCGCGGGCGCAGGAGATTTGAGAGAATCTGTCCCTAGTACGAGAGGACCGGGATGGACGAACCTCCGGTGATCCAGTTATCACGCCAGTGGTATCGCTGGGTAGCTGCGTTCGGATGGGATAACCGCTGAAAGCATCTAAGTGGGAAGCCCACCTCAAGATTAGATCTCCCGTGGCGCAAGCCCCTAAAGCCCCCTTGGAGAAGACAAGGTTGATAGGTCGGAGGTGTAAGGCTGGCAACAGCCTAAGCTGACCGATACTAATTGGGCGTGAGGCTTGACCATATTTTTTCTTTTGATCATTTTTTTTCGCACATGGTAAAACAGTATAATCCATATTTATTTATATTTTTCGAACACCAGTCGGATCACAGTTTCCGGTGGCGATAGCGAGGGGGAAACACCCGTTCCCTTCCCGAACACGGAAGTTAAGTCCCTCCGCGCCGATGGTACTGCCCAATATAGGGTGGGAGAGTAGGTCATTGCCGGAATTTATATTTTAGCCCCCATTTTTTAATGGGGGCTTTTTTTGACCAAAATTACTGTGGGTTATCCGATTCCAGGTAAAACTTGCGCAAAGGACTTTCTCTGTATTCAGATGTTTCCTGTTGACGGCCAAAACGCATGTTGTTAGATTGTCCGACGTTAATTCCCCGGTAGCTCAATGGCAGAGCGGGTGGCTGTTAACCACTAGGTTGGCGGTTCGAGTCCGTCTCGGGGAGCCACAACAAAGTCAGGGGGTTAACCGATATCGGTTAACCCCCTTTTTTTATATCTAAAAAACAATTTTCAACCATATTTCCAACCTCCCGATAGATTTAGCTTCATCATGTCCTTATTTTCCCAATTGGCATAAGAACCTGACTACTTGCTTGACCTTATGTCTGCCTTAACATAAAATGTGTTCAGGTCATCATTTCATCATTCAGAAAGCTTAAATGGCTTCCCAGTCCCATAATGCATAAAGATTCCATCAAGAACAGCCTTTTCGTTTTGTAAGTTAGAAATAACTAATAGTTTTTGATGCCTCGTAGGCAGAAATGCCACACGAAAATTATTTAATGTCCCCCCCGATTCAAGAAAGTAGAAACCAATGTATCTTTGGTATCCAACAGTTTGCTGATCAAATTTGCAATCCATCCGCTCAAGGCATATATAAAGTGTTAGCGAATAACAAAAATCATTATGGACGAATTTGGAAGGCCTGTTCATCCTTTACTTATCAATAATCTTGGCTACTAATCACTTTCATAATATCAATTCGTGGATACTTTTGTTGGCTGGCTTTCTAAATCGCTCAAAAGGCATACGCAGTAGCTCGGGCAGGGATGCGCTCGATTGCCGCCCGGCGTTTAGTGACTACCGCTCGCCCGGCTACAGCATCTATATCCTTGGCTTCCATCTCTCCGGGTTTGTTTTCCATGGCCTTTGAGCCTTCGGACTTTTGGTCTTCAGCCCAAAGTGGGATAAGGGAGCGAATAGCCGCATACTTTCATTAACTCATGATATAGTTATCAGATGAGGAGGTAATTGATGCCCGTTCAACTATCGCGGACTCTTCGCGAATATCTTCAACAAAAAGAACAGGATTTTGCAGCAAATGCCAACAATCTTTGGAGAATATCCCGACCGATTCACGAACGGCAGAACCGCCCTGACAGCAATGAGAACGGTCTTGTTCATGTCAAGGCAGTTGAAGAAAATATTTGGCGCCTGCTGCAGACAACCACGCTTCCAAACAAGGCCAACAACCTTGGTGATTTTATGCCGTTTGAGTTGTTTCTCCTTTCTTGCGCCGCATGTTGTCATGATTTTGACAAGGCCCTGAAAAGCGCTTTTTCTGAAGGTTTTAAGCACGGAGAAGGTTCAGGCGATTTTGTTGAAAAAAATATGGATAAACTTGGCCTGACCCGCCCGCAGGCCAATGCAATTAGCAGCGTGATCAGCATCCATGACCTGAATCCAGATGAATTCCAAAAAGCGCTCAGTAAGCTCAAAACAAATCAGGCCTCGCCTGTCGGGTCATATAACTTGCAGCGTCTTGCCGTGCTTTTAAAGGCGGCTGATATTTTGCACTGCGATAATTCAAGAATTCCAAGACTGGGAATAGATGCGGACAAATTGGAAGGGCTCGACAGAAAAAAATACTTTTGCAGATATTGCACGGATGGATGGGACGTTGATGGGACGCGGATTTTTCTTCAGGCATCTCCGAGTGCAGAAGAAGAAATCGAGGCGGTCAGGGAGTGCCTTGGTTATATGAAGAATTCTGAATGGCCTGCAATCTCGGATGCTCTGGAACGTCACAATTTCCCTCATCAACTTGAAACAGAACAGGACATCACAATGTCAGATGGCGGCCTCAAGCAGGATGAGAAGGATCGGCTGAACAGATACCTCAAAGACGTCGTAGCTGCGACTGATCGAATTAATATTCAAGGGATCTACTCAATGTCCGGCGCGGGCCGCGAGCCGATCTATTTTCCCATTGAACAGCACTATACTCCGCTTAAGACCATGAGTGATCCCGCACGCCTTGAAGAAGCTGTTGGCATGATCAGAGAGGATGTGCGCTCAGCCGAGCGTGTACCCTTGACTAATTTGCTTTCCTCTTACCGGCGTCTGTTGATTATCGGCGAGCCAGGTGGGGGGAAAACCACTTTTTTGCGGCTTATTGCCTGTGTCCTGGCAAAGGACGCACTTGAACAGGGCGAACCTGCCAGAAAACTCCATCTTGGCCTTTCATTGGATGAGCCCATACCGATACCGATCCTTATTAGGCTTTCAGCCTTGGCCGGGACATTGAAAAAAGGGTGTCCGGCGGTTAACGGGGCCGGGGCGTGGCGTGTGCTCTTGCAGACCATGGAAGAGTTGTTTGGCAAAGAAAACAGCTCGTTGCTGCAAAGGTTGCTTGATAAGGGAGGCTGTACAGTGCTCCTTGACGGATTGGATGAGGAGCCTGATCAAAGTATCAGAAAACAGATGGTGGATGTGACAAATGCCGTTCTTCATCATTGGGACCATAATCTCTTCGTGCTCAGTTCCAGACCGTTTGGTTACCATGCTGTTGCGGCTTTGAAAGAAATGGCGACCGCCCATATCGATTCCTTTGGGAGGGATGAGATCCTGGAGTTTTTAAACAGGTGGGCATATGCCCTGTTTCCTGATGAAGAAGAGAGGAACCGTGAGGCATATCTTCCGGAATTGGAATCAGCGGTCCTGAATATGCCACGGATTCGCCGGATGGCAAAGAATCCAGTGATGCTGACCTGCTTATGCGTGGTTCACTGGAATGAGAGAAAGTTGCCCGAGGGAAAGGCCGATCTTCTGGCCGCGGTTTTGAGGTGGTTGCTCAATGCAAAAGAGGGGAAACGCAGACAGAGGGGCTATTATAATACATTTGCCGAGGAGAGCTTCAAGGCCCTTGCATGGACCATGACCAGCCACAGGGATGGTAAACAGGTTAGGACAGATCTCACGTGGGCTGCGGAACAGCTCGCTGTCCCATTCTTGGATGAACTTGGAGTGCAGCACGACCGTTTGCGAAAAAAAGGAATACTTTTTTTGGAAGCCGAGATGCTTGATAGCGGAATTGTTGAACAGGCCGGGTCAGGAGATATTAAATTTTGGCATTATACCTTTCAGGAGCATTACGCTGCCCGCGCCTTGGCGGAAAAGAGTGATGCCGATGGACCGGATGGATGGTGGCAGGCTATCAAACCTCATCTGGATGATCGGCAATGGGATGAGGTGCTAGATCATTTTGTTGGATGTCTAGCCTGGACCGGACGCAGACGGTTGAATCTCCTTGTGGAGCGGGTCCTGCGTTCAGCAGACGGAAGTCTGACTTCCCTTGCCCGAGCAGTCGGCGTGCTCGGCAGGATCCTGCGCATCCTGACTGTTTTCGACTATCAGCCGCCCGCAAGGCTTGGCTGGGAAAAGGCCAGGGACCGAGTGATGGACATCTTCACTCTTGAAGGCGCGTCCCGTGTTCCGGTTGAACAGCGCATAGCCGCGGCAGAGGCCCTGGGCCAGGCAGGTGATCCGCGTATTAATTCCCTAGCCCCTGAGATGCTTCCTGTTCCGGGAATGGAGGGAGTTCTCCTGGGTAGGTATTCTGTGACCGTGGCGGAATATAATTGTTTTATTGAAAACAATGGGTACAGAGACCGTCAATACTGGGAAGAAGAGTGGTGGAACACGAGAAATAAGAGAGGCTGGGCCGAACCCGAAGACTGGGATGAACAGCTTGAGCATCAAAACTGGCCGGTGACCGGGGTCTCCTGGTACGAGGCCGCAGCCTACTGCAACTGGCTGGCAGCGCGGACCAATCTTTCCTATCGTCTGCCCAGGGAGGAGGAATGGGAAAAGGCGGCTACAAACCCCAATGGTGAATATCCCTGGGGGAATGCTGAGCCAAATTCGGAGCTGCTGAATTTTGATGAAAATGTTGGCGTCCCATCCCCAGTGGGTATCTATCCGGCTGGAGCAGCGCCTGGTGGTCATCTTGATATGTTAGGCAACGTCTGGGAGTGGAATAGGGATTTATATAAAAAAAGAGGCTCTCGCCGGGTGGTCCGTGGCGGCAGCAGGAGCAATGTCGCGCGCTACTGCCGGTCGGCGGTTCGTAACTTCGGCTGGCCCGGCCGCCGCAGCAACAGTCTTGGCTTCCGCCTCTCCAGGTCTGTTTCCCTTGGCCCTTGAGCCCCTGGACCCTTGGCATTCGGCCCGCAGCGGAGAGAAGGGAGCGAGTAGCAGCCAAAGCGGAGCAGGCGGCGTATGAGCGACCGGATCGCAGCGGAGGGCCAGGTATTCCCAATATGTAAATGGATTGTGAGAACACAGGGTCGTGTGGAACCCAAGCGTTCATAACAGAGCATTTTGCCACTCCTGAGTATGAATATTCGACAACCACTTTCTGTAAATTATGGCGGTCCTTTTTACATCCTAAATAGCTTCTAAGGTATAAATCATTTCGGAAGTCGGTACTGAAATCATAGTTCGATATGAGTTTACAAAGGGGAGCCAGATATCAAAAAGGCCGGTTGTCTTCGTTGTTCAAATGAGGCCGGTGGTGGAGCAGATATTGCTCAATTGGGGAAGGCAGCGAGTGATTGCCGCCCTGAATCGCTGGCTGCCGCATGGGGATATCTATCGGAGGATCGAGGCAGTTCTCGACACCGTTGCTATATCATTGGAAAATCACCATTGATGGTGCAGTAACGTCTACCCCGGCTAGGCTGGATGGAATACGGGCAGAAGTGCCTCTGGGATTTCCTTCAATTGTGGATTTTTGCTATCCTTGTCTGAAAGGACCGGGTTTCTTATCGGCCAGTCAATACCGATGGTTGGGTCTGCCCAAAAAATTCCATACTCATCCCCAGGGGTATGGAATTTAGTACATTTATATATAACATCAGCGCTTTTACTCAGCACGATGAATCCATGGGCATAACCTTCCGGCACAAAAATCTGTCGCCGGTTCTCTGCTGAAAGATGGGTGCCAAACAACTGCCCGAACCTGGGTGAGCCAATTCGTATGTCAACAACAACATCAAATATTTCCCCTGTTATTACAAATACCAGTTTCCCCTGAGCATTTTTGAGTTGATAGTGAAGTCCTCGAAGGATGCCATACCTGGAGTGAGAATAGTTGTCTTGAACAAATCCTTGGTCTATTCCCCCTTCTGCATATTTCTTCTGATTGTAAGTTTCCATGAAAAAACCACGGGTGTCTCTGAATACATCCGGCTTAATCAGAAAAATATCAGGAAAGGCTGTTTTAGTAAATTTCACTGGTTTTATCCTCTGGAAGAATCTCCATCAGATACTTGCCGTAATTATTTTTCAACATATCTTTGGCGAGGTTTCTGAGTTGTCTCTGATCTATGTAGCCAAGACGAAAGGCAATTTCTTCAATACAAGCAATCTTGAGCCCTTGCCGTTCCTGAATGGCTTGTACAAAATCATTGGCCCGCAGTAGTGACTCATGTGTCCCGGTATCAAGCCAGGCAAATCCCCGTCCCAAAAGTTCCACTCTAAGCTGACTACGCCGCAAGTATTCCAAGTTGACGTCAGTGATTTCAAGCTCTCCGCGGGATGAGGGTTTGAGACCTTCTGCTATTTCTACTACTTCATTATCATAAAAATAGAGTCCAGGAACAGCGTATTTGGATTTGGGCGTTTTTGGCTTTTCCTCGATCCCAATAACATTTCTATGTTGATCAAATTCAACCACCCCGTAACGCTCGGGATCACGCACCAAATACCCGAAGATAGTGCCACCTTTTTCCAAGTTGCTACATCTCCCGAGTATATCTGGAAGCCCATGTCCAAAAAATATGTTGTCCCCAAGGACAAGTGCCACTTTATCACTGCCTATGAATGACTTTCCAATAATAAAGGCCTGAGCTATTCCCTCAGGGCGCTGTTGTTCCGCATAAGAGATGGAAAGGCCGCATTGTGAACCATCATGAAAAAGTTCTTCAAACTTGGGTAAATCCTCAGGAGTGGATATAATAAGTATTTCACGTATACCTGCCAACATCAGCACTGATAATGGATAATATATCATTGGCTTATCATAAACAGGCATAAGTTGTTTGCTTACCACACGGGTAATTGGGTACAGGCGTGTTCCTGAACCCCCAGCCAGGATTATTCCTTTCATAATCTCATATCTCTGTAGAATTTTATTCTGGTTTCATAGGCATCGCGCCCACTGCCAAATAGCTGAACCCTTTGGAAAGCATTTCTTCGAAATCAGGAATCATGCGCCGCCCGTCCATCACCAGGTAAGGAGGTTTAACGCTTTCCTCTATAGTTCGGGAAAGCCCCCGGAATTCTTCACAGTCAGAGGAAATAAAAAGCGCGTGAGATCCTTCCAGCGCCTCTTTGGCTGTATGGAAATAGCCAATTTTTTCAAAAAGGATATTTTTAGATATAGAAAACTCGGCCCTTGCAGTCTCAATAGCTAAAGGGTCGTAAGCTTTTATATTGGCCACACCTTTCCCCAGCAGAGATTCGATAACTTTGATGGAAGAAGCATCCCGCATGTCGTTCGTGTGTTTCTTGAATGCCAAACCCAATACAGCAATTGTCTTGTTATTGAACTGGAATCCGGTCTCGGTTATGGCCCTGTCAATGAGGTAGACTTTTTGAAATTCGTTAACTTCATAGGAGGCTTCAAGCATCTTTGTGCTCACGTTTACTCTTCGCATTTGATAAATTAATGAAGCGATATCTTTTCCAAAGCAACTTCCACCTGCTCCGTTGCTCACAAAAGATCCCCATGTACTAATTCTGTCGTCTGCCGTAACTCCTAGTCTAAGGTCATCTATTTTGACGTTTGGAAATTTTTCCCCAATTTTCGCTCCCACGCCATTCCAGAAAGATATGTAAGTAAGAAGCAGGGTATTGGCAACATACTTAATTGCTTCCGCAGACTCAGGTGTGGTCTCTATGTATTTTACTCGAACGTGATTAACAAATTGGGAATACACCCTGCGAAGAATTTTAAAGTCCTCTTCGTAGTCACAACCTACTACAAGCCGGTCCGGACTTCGTGCCTGAGCGACAGCCGTTCCCTCGGCCAAAAATTCAGGATTTGAAGCAACACCAAAGTTTTCCACACTGTGGGTATCCATGATCTCCTGCAGGTGCCGTGCTGTCCCAATAGGTACGGTGCTTTTATTCACAAAAACAATCCTGCGCTTGTCTTTCCTTTTTGCAACTGCCATGGCAATATTTTCAGCTGCGGCATTGTAAAAAGTAAGATTAGTGGAGCCATCCAGATTTGGAGGAGTAGGCAAACACATGAAAATAGCATCAGTACCTTCTAGGACTGAGTTCAGATCAGAAGTAAAGAATAGGTATTTGCCAAGTGTTTCTTTGATAATATTCGTCAATCCTGGTTCATTAACGTATTTTTCAATTTTTTCAGTCTGACCAGTCGAAAATGCTTCAACTTTGTCAGTATCAATGTCGTACGCATACACTTCGTGACCATATTCTGAACACACTGCGGCATGTACAAGGCCTACATAACCGGTTCCTGAAACGATTATTTTCATAGTTCTCTCTTTTTATTATGAGTTTGATCGTACCTTTGCGGAAATAATCTCTCTATTTATCCTAATCCGCCTCACATTTCCATGTTTTTCTAACATGGTTTTCAATATTACCATCCGGTTAAAAAACCTGTCAGGCCCACGCATAACCCGACAAAAAAATTGATGCCCTTGATTTTGAAAAAATCCAGGCGTGATTCGGCAAGCATGGGCAACATGCCATGGCCATCTTGCACAACGGAGTTTGCTAGCAGGATGCTGAAGGGTAGGGCATTTTGAGAAAACAGGGTGAGAAATATCAGGTGCGGACCTGATTCCGGGATGAGCCCAACCATGCACGCAATTGCCAATACGATAAGCTGATTTTGCTGTATCCAGCCTTCAAGATGAAGTTGATCAATGATAATATGCATGAGGAATAACGCTGCGAAGGTCCAGAAGAATATTTTCGTAACGTGGACTTTTGCTATATGTTCCCACACGTGTTTCTCTAAAAAATGTTCCGGCACTGTGGATACGATAAAAAGCGCTACCCCTGAGACCAAGAAGAGGGTGATTCTGATCCAGCTCCAGGTGGGCGGCCCTAGCTTGCCGCTGAGTATCCCGAAAAGAAACAATACCAAAGTGACGGAAAGCACTCCGCGGGCCAAAGAGCAATGTGCCCATTGCTCTTTTATGTGCCCCCAGGGAAAACAGTGACACACATCTTCTTCATGTAGTTCGAATTTTTGTTGACATTCGGTTCGACGGATTGCCTTATCCCCGAGAAATAAATCTGTCAGAAAACCTGTGAAGATACCTAGCATAAACAAGATAAAAAAAATTAATAGGACCTTCTCAGGAATCATGGACAACATGACAAAGGCCTCATCTCCGCTGGTGGCAACCATAGCGGCTACAACCGCTCCCAGGCTGAACACCCCATGGGAATAAAGGGTCACTGCTGCAAAGGCTCCAAGGCAGCCAGGAGTTGCTCCCAAGAAACTAGCCAGCAGATACTGTTTCAATCGGCTGCCGTGGAGTTCTTTATGAAATAATCCTTTGGAAAGGACGTTCAGATACTCAACCAGCATCATCATCATAAAGACAAAGCCGGTAATCATCAGGGCGGGAGTAAAGCTTTGCTCTAAAAAATTTATCATTGGCTCAGGATCAAGAATTCAATCTTGAAGCTTCGGCAAACTCGGCAATTGCACAATTTGAGTTCATAGTATAGGACCATTTTTGAACACAGATGAACACGGACGAACACAGATTATCAAAATTTTCAAATTTATGAATAATATTATTTGTGTATGTCTGCTAAAATCTGCATCCTATTTAACTTGTCATTTACATATTTGAGCACGGTAACCTGGGAAATAGCTGTTTTGGAAAAACCTATATCCATTTTGCTTTGCCCGAAGACGACGTTTTTCAACTAAATGGGCGTATTTTTCTGGATCTATTACCATTTTGGCAATTTAAAAGATTTTGTAAGAATCCTGAGATCTTGAAAACCCGGACTTGAACATAAACAGAGAGTCCTCACTGGACCCAACACCACCTCCCAAATGCAACCACCTAAATCCTCTTTCCATTCCCCATCTATGCACCTTTTCAATGATAACTTTTGGACCATCATGTTGGAGATATTTAGATGGTGTGCCGGAAACCGGAAAGATGGTATTGAATAATTCCACATGTTATCAGAAAGAGCCCAGCGCTAATGATTTTACCTTCAAATTCAGCTACAAAAAGTTTGAGTAAATCTCCAAGGTTTTCTTTCATATCGTAAAAGTACTGTTTAGTGAAATAGTAGTAACCATTGGCCTTGGTTCTATCCATGGTTTCTTTGTATGTCCGGATGAATTCCTCAAGATGCTCAAAATGGCTGTCCTCCCGGCAAATTATCCCTTTATTACGTGCGTCAAGAATTCTTTTTCGGATATCATGAGCAATATGCTACATGATTAATCCCCGTAAAGCTATCACAGAAAAAGTAGCTAGCACAGTAAGGCTCAAACCTTCTAATTTACCTCTAAGCTCTCCAAGCAGGACTTCATAGCTGAAAAATAATACGATTATTTTCGATGCCAGCATTCCTAAATTGTAGTTTTGAATCCGTTGGTCAGGGAGGATTGGGACAATAAGTACAATAAAAAGGATAAGAAAATCCATGGGACTAACTTTAAATCCTTTTTGCCGCCTAGTGAATTTCAATGTTAATATCACGAAAAACGCTAGTACCAGAAAGGATAGATCGTAGGTCAGCGTGTATTGATGTGTCATCCATGTAACTGCATTTTTTTCACTGAGATATACCAGAATGGGTATAATCAAATATATTGTAATCTCTACTGTATCCCCGAGCCATGCTTTTTTAAAGATATAGGAAGAAGCAATCAGAATCACAAAAAGGACTGCAAGAAAGGAAAAATATCTGGGAATAGTAGATGGAACAAACGCAGTGAAAAAAACAAGCGCGGGCAGCCCAAGCTTTACTGGTAAAAAACATGACCTAACTAGTATTCCTCGTTCTTTTAGTACCTTTAGCCTACCCTTGAGTACTTTGTCTATAAGATAGTAGCGTTTTATCTTAAGACCAGATCTTTCCGCAAATAAAAAAACGACAAGTATTATTGCAGAAAAGATTGTATATCCTATTAAGAGTAACCTATCAGAAGAGGACCTGAAAAGAAATGCGGAAGTAACGAAAAGAGAATGCATAATATAAATAAAAAATACTGCTTCTGTATGAAAACAACCGAGGCGGATAAATTTATGATGAATGTGATTCTTGTCGGCAACAAAGGGTGACCTGCCTTCAACAATACGTTGAGACATTACTGACAGGGTATCGAGTATCGGAAAACCGAAAAGGATTAAAGGCAAGACAGGGCTAAGTGAAAAACTTTCCTGTGTCAGTTTTATAGCTAAAACAATCCCGGAAAACCCAAGTAATTGACTTCCGGTATCTCCCATAAAAATTGTTGCCGGGTACGTATTGAACCTTAAGAAACCAAAAATAACGCCAGCCATTGAAATGGCCAGAAGTAATATTGCAAACATCCCTTCTTTATAGGCCAAATACCCAATACAAGAAAATGTAAGGAGGCAAATTCCTCCTGCCAAACCATCCAGGCCATCGGAAAGGTTAATGGCATTCGTGACCCCAACAATAACAAGGACTGTTAACAGAAAGGACGACCAGTCACTGAGGCAAAGACTGCTTGGAATAAGAGTACCCAAAGTTACTATTCTCACCTTGCCATAGAAAATAACAATGAGCGTGCCTATGATCTGGCCTGCGAATTTGCTCTTATACCCCAGTTCTATCAAGTCATCCATTAATCCAAAGAGTACGATGACCCCGGAACCAATTAAGAAGGCGTTTACAAACCCGTTCTTTGGCAGGAAAATGAGGGCGGTAGTGAGTATACCCAATGCCATGGCTACTCCGCCAAGCCTTGGCATAGGTCTTTTATGCACCTTTCTCCGGTCCGGAATGTCCATAGCATGGAGCCAGA
>JAFDDO010000214.1 GCA_019310825.1 Deltaproteobacteria bacterium
CACTCGAACGCCAATAATTCTGCATAGACTTCAGGCAAACCCTTTCGCTCAAGAGAAGGCTGGAAGCTATCAAAAAGTAATAGCCAAAGAGCAAACGGCTGAAATAGCCTGCATGGCTCAAATACAAAATAGCAGAGCTGGCAATCCCACTTAGAGTCAGGGACAACAGAGTCTTCCACGCAATCCGAGCCATCGAATCAAAGCGAATTTCCCCGTATAGTCCCTGTCTATAGAAGAAAAGAAGTGTCACGGGAATGGAGAAGTAAAGCAAAGAAAGATAATTTGAAACAGGCCCAACATTTCCCAGATGGCTCCTCCAGACATAAGCCATCCCAAAGGCCGCACACAAAAGCAAGGCGTCCGTAGTCGCTACTGCAGTTTTTACAATTTTAGAATATTCTTTGAGCATATTACCCGACGACCAAAAATTCTAACCCGATCTACCATACACACATATATATTCATACGAAAAAATCGTCAAATGGCCTGACAGCTTTCCTTTTTTGTAACCGTTCACGGGGTTCAACGCCTGTTTTACCGCAACCCACCGAACTGTAAGCGTTTAAGATATAAGCCTCAACGAGCTTCGATTATAAAAAACATTGATTTCTCTGGGTTCAGTTGTACAATTAATTTGTACAAAAGAGGGGGGTGACAAAAATTGGAAAAAATAGGTGTCAGTACGCTGAGAGAAAATTTGTCAATATTTCTGAAAAAGGTTCAGAAAGGGCAGGTTATTACAATTACTTCACGCGGTCATGAAATGGCGAGACTTGTCCCTGTGGAAGATAAGAGGAAGAAGTCAAGAAAATTTTTGCGAGAACTGGGCAAGAATGCCATTATTGGTGATATCCTATCCCCGATTGATGAAATGTGGGAGGCCATGAAATGATTGTTGTAGATACCCACATAATCATTTGGAATGCCTTGAGGCCAGAGATGCTCTCCGAGAAAGCAGAAAAAGCCATTTCAGCAGCTAATAATTCGGATGGAATAATATTCTGTGAAATCTCGCTGTGGGAAATAGCAATGCTGATGCAAAAAGGAAGATTCAGTATAGATATTGAATACCTGGAATTCATAAAACTGATATTAGAATCCAACGAATACGTTTTAATGGGAATCACGCCGGAGATAGCAGCGCTTTCCACAAACTTGCTTTCGGACAATAACAAGGATCCCGCTGACAGAATCATCGCGGCAACTTCAATCATCGAAAATGCTAAACTGGTTACTGCTGACAGGAAATTAAGACAATCCAAAAAAGTTGCTACTATCTGGTAAACAAAAAATAAGCCCTTACTCCATAGTCCATAATCCCTAACCCGGATAAACAGGAATAGTGCCTTAAGTGAACTAAAGTTTTAAGTGCCTAAAGTTAAGGTGTCGCTTCGCTCTATCTATTTAGTGCCTGAACGAAAAGTCCGTTTTTGCCTCGAATCCCAATTCCTTTGTCCTGATTGGTTTGAATGGAATTGACAGAATCGATAAGAGGGCTTAAGATTTGCACATAAGTGTAATATGTGTAGATTGGAGATCCATCATGAACATCACTCTTTCAGCTGACAAGGAACTTGTGAAAAGGGCTCGAGAATACGCTGCTCAACATGGCACAAGTCTCAACCAGATTATCCGAGAGTATATGAAACAGTTCTCGAGTATGTCAAATATTGAGAAAAACGCGGGAGAATTCGCAAGGCTGGCCAGGGAACAGGGAGGGGCCAGCCCAACTGATTTTGTGTTTGACCGCGAAGAGGCTCACACCAGGAAGGGATCTGATACGTGAGGCTCTGCTTTATTGATTCAAATATTGTGGTCTATGCCAACGACCGCAACGCAGGTGACAAGCAGGCCAAAGCCATTGAAACGGTCACGCGCTGCATGAAAGCGCAAAACGGTATTTTGTCCATCCAGGTCTTGCAAGAGTATGCGAATATTGCTCTCAAAAAACTTCAGCAAGAGCCTCCAGTCGTCCTGCGGCAGTTAAAACTCCTTGAAGGCTTTAAAATAGTGACTCCTTCATCCAAGATGGTTCGTCGGAGCGTAGAAATCCGGAATTTATACCGGGTCTCTTTCTGGGACGCAAGTATTGTCGCGGCTGCGGAAGCCGCAGATTGCGATCTCATTCTGTCAGAAGACCTGAACACCGGTCAGTATTATGCCGGCGTAGAAGTGATCAATCCCTTGGAGCCGGGTTTTGATATCTCCGAAATCGTCGAAAAGAGATAAGAAGTATACCCTCTGTGTCAATGTGACTAAGACACTGGTCCTTTGAACCCAAACTTTCATGACGGGGCATTTCGTCACCCCCGAGTAAAAAATTCGCCACCCGCTCGCTGTGCTCACTCGACACACACAGACGAACATAGACAAAAGACCTTATCCACTGGTGAACACACCAGCGGATAAATTGTCGGTGCCTTTTGGGCGTGTATTGTTTTTGCCTTGCCATGTCGGCAGGGCAAAATGTCTGTCTGTGATCCGTGTGGCCAATAAATGTATTTTCACGGCAAATTATTCACTTCAAATGTTGGGAAAACAATTATTAGTCATAATATTAAGGGATTATGTCATTTGGTGGTCAAACTCTTTTTTTTATCCCTGTGTTCTCTGCGCCTCTGCGAGAGACTATCTTTTGCATTTCAGTATCGTTTCAAGCACCCTCTCCAAATCCTCCACCGTCATCGCTTTATCCACCTGCGCCATTCATAAAGTTACATAAGTTATCAACGTCCCGCGATTCCCTTTCTCTAAAAAGAATTTGACTTCTTGCCTAGAACAAATATTATACATGTATAGCAAAGGAGGTTGCAATGTTAGCACTACGTTTACCGGAAGTAATCGAGCGGCGCCTGACAGCTCTAGCTAAGAGAACAGGCCGCTCAAAGTCCTTTTACGCCCGCGAGGCTATACTTGAGCACCTGGATGACCTGGAAGCCGCATAC
>JAFDDO010000215.1 GCA_019310825.1 Deltaproteobacteria bacterium
GCAACTCAATCAGCAGAAGAAATCGCTCAATCTAGTGTCATGTCAAGTAAGAAGTGACATAAGATTGCGAAGTAATTTTACCTGCCTGCAAGGCACGACTGAGAGAGCATAGCAGTGCTATGTAACCGAAGGAGTAACGCGGTCAGGTAAGTAAAAGGACAAGCAAGATACGTCAGTTGTTGCTTGACAGGACACTAGGTCATATTTGGTTTATCAGGCCTTTTTCTTTTCGCGCCCACTAGCCATACTAGTAAAATACTGAATTCGTACAAGACCAGAAGAGGTCCGGCCATGAGTATCTGGTTGAGGACATCAGGTGTCGGAGTGAGGATTGCTGCCGCGAGGAATACTATAAGAATGGCATACTTGCGGTATTTTCTGAGCGTGTTGGCATCCAATAGACCTATCAGGCTCAGGAATACAATGAAAACCGGTAGCTCGAAGGCGAGTCCAAAGCCCAGAAGAAGGCGGATCGTCAGCGTGAAGTATTCACTTACACTTGGCAAAAGGCGCAGGCTTTCACCTGAATAACCGGCAAGAAATTTGAAAGCAGTGGGAAATACCACAATATATCCGAAAATTGCGCCCCCGATGAACAGAAATGACGAGCATACGACAAAGGGCAAGGTCCAGCGTTTTTCATGTTCATATAGCCCCGGGGCCACAAATGCCCATATCTGATATAAAACAACAGGGCTTCCTACAAAGATTCCGCATGTGAGAGCCAGCTTGAGATAAGTGAAAAAGGCCTCGGGATATGATGTAAAGATCAGGCTCGTCCCAGGAGGCAGAACTGCCTCAAGGGGCTTTGAGAGCATGGCAAAGATAGGCTCAATCACTGCGTAGCAAATGCCAAAGCCTACACATACTGAAATAAAGCAAATGATCAGACGCCGACGCAATTCCGCAAAGTGCTCTGTAAGACCTGTTTTTCCCTGAACGGCAAGCAGCAGGCAATAAGCAGGCAGTACGGTTGCCTTGTCAAAATTCATAGAACCAGTCAATTTTGCTGAGTATTGTGGCCCCTTCAGCCTCTACAAGCGCCATGTTTTCAAGACGAACTCCGCCCTGATCCGGAAGATATATCCCAGGCTCAACAGTGACTACCATCCCAGGTCTTAGCTTTTTCCGTGACCGTTGTGAGAGAGTCGGCGCCTCATGGACCGCAAGCCCTACTCCGTGCCCCAGGGAATGGACGAACCTTGGGCCGTAGCCAGCATCCTTGATTACATCTCTGGCTACCTGGTCCACCTGTTTGCCTGTTAGCCCTGCCCTAAGGGCGTTCTGGGCAGAAATTTGGGCCTTACGGACTATAGCGTATACTTCCCTGAAAGGCGATCTGGGTTCACCAAGAAAAATGGTCCTTGTCATATCCGAGCAGTATCCTCCCAGCCTGGCCCCCATGTCTATTAGTATGGGCTCGCCCTCTGCGATTGGCCTGTCTGTCGGAACAGCATGAGGCAGGGCGGCATTGGGTCCGGAGGCCACAATAGGAGAAAAAGAAGGGCCTTCCGCATTTTGCCATAGCCCCTCGATGATACGCCAGGCAATCTCCTTCTCAGTCATGCCGGGTCCAATATCTTTACATATGCCTCCAAGCACTTTCTCGGCTGCAGAGATGGCCTTTTTTATGAACTCAATCTCTGAAAATGATTTAATTGAGCGCATAGTCTCAATCCGACCCCCAAGCGAGACAAACTTAGTTTCAGGCAAAGCCTTTTTAATGACCTCAAGGCGATGGCAGGACATAAAAACAGGTTCGTAAGCAAGGTTGTGTACACTGCAGTCATGCATCAGATTTTTCAGGGAATGGGCCAGACCACGTCTATATATGACCAAACGCCAGTCAGGTGCCTCATCCCTTGCCTGGACTTCGTAGCGTCCATCTGTGAGCAAAATGGCCTCTCTGCGAAGGATTAAAAGGGCACCTGCTGATTCGGAGATGCCAACGTCCTCTGCGGTAAACCCGCTTAAATATCGACGGTTTTCAGGACACGTTATAAGAAGCGCGTCCAAGCCCCGGCCGGCCAAAATGGAGCGCACCCGCTTCATACGCTTTAAGTAGTTAGATTTCATTTTTCCTCCCATGCTGATTCTGTAATATATATTTCCCACCCCTTTGGTAACTTCTCAATAAATCTGGACAGAATCATGGTATCTCTATTTTTACCGCTTCCCTATGAAACTTCCATAAGTTTTTTAACTGACACCTCCATCTGTTGAAAAAAAAGCGGAATACAGAGGCTTGAATAGATTATGATTGATTTATGGCTACTATGTGCTAAGTCGTGGAATGGTCTTGTTCAATCCACGATTTAGCGTGGAATAGTCTTGATTTAATGCGGGGTTGGGATATCCGGCCGATTATTTTTTTCCCAGCTTGTATAACAAGAAAAAACCTGCACTAATAAAGGGGTCACCTGCATGACCTCTTAAAAAAGCATGGAATAAATCCATTATAGAAAAACTCAAATTTATAGTTTTGCAACCACTTTTAAAAACATTCGACGGATGGCTTATGGTAGAAAAAATCAGTCACCAACGTTTGTTATGTTTGATCGTATTCTGTGCATTTATTGTGCAGCATTGACGATCGGCTATATGTCGCAAGGCGAAAAGACCATGAATAACGAAAAAGTCTCTATAGAAAAGATCTTAACCGAACCTGATTATGATTGTGAAGGTTTTGTCGACTACATCTATGACGGTGATACCTACAAATTATGGTACGGCAGAATTGGCTCCGGCAGCGGACCGTCTGCGTTGGTTCTGCACGGCGGTCCGGGAGGCAATCATCATAATCTAGTGGCGTTTCAGGCATTGGCTGATGAACGTCCTGTGATCTTTTATGACCAACTGGGGTGTGGAAAATCAGACCGCTCGGACAATCCGTCCTTGTGGACTGCTGAACGA
>JAFDDO010000216.1 GCA_019310825.1 Deltaproteobacteria bacterium
GCAGACGTAAAAAATCAATTATTTCACATAAGGGTCTGTGGGCCATTATTAATTTTTCAAAGTAATGATCAAAAATTCCCAGAAAGGTCTTGATCGAGTCCAGATAAGACGTGTGTTTTTTGAGACTAAGCTTCAAGACATATTTCAGGCAAAATACTATCTTCTTTCTATCAGCCCGTTTTAAGGAGAAGTATAAAAAACCCAGTAAATAGAGGTAGACGCGCAGGCATATGAATGGTGACAACCGAGTCAATTTTACATTGAAGGAAAGTTGAAAAAACTGACTTAAGCCAAGACCGGTAACATTGGATATCTTGTACATAATGTACTCCTTTACATATTTTTCTTTTAACATTATAGAAAAACAGGATTTTTTCTACTGGCTGGAAAAGATAATATTCAGAAACGGAGTAACAGGTCGATTTCAGACTGGTTTTACTAATCTTTATAAATAAGCAAAATTAATGCCATCCTGTTATGCTGGCTCTGGTGATGTATATGCGCTTGCCCTGAAGCTATGAGAACTCTATAATTAGCTTTATTTATTAGCATTTGTTGTTAATGCATTCTTTATTGCAACTTCTAAAAGGTATGCCGATGTCTGAAATATATTGTCATGTTATATTAGTTCTCGGTTTTGACTTGAGAGCGCTAGAAAATTGACAGTGAAATAATTCCAGATGGATAAGCACAACAGTTGTATTAATTCCCTTGCCGTCATTCAATATGTCGAGGAAAGGGAGCCTGGGAAATTAGCTGAGCTCGTTAAGGATCTCGGGCCGGAAATGGCAGGGATATCCGATCCAAAGGCATTCCTTTCTGATCTAAATAACTGGATTTCATCCAGCCTAATGATTCAGCTTTATAAAAGGGCTAAAAGGATTTTGGGCGACGAGGACGCAGCCTACAAGATAGGCTTTCACTCCGTATTGAAGCAGCGTCTGGGCTATATTCAGAGGATTATAATCTATGCCTTTGGTAATCCAGCTAAGGGAATCAAGCATACCCAGAGGGTAAATGACCATTTCAACAGGACCAAAAGGATAGAACTGCTGAGTTCTTCCCGAAATAACGCCGTAATACGTCTCATCTGGTCAAAGGACATCCCCCTCAGCCGTGATTTCTGCTTAATGAATAAAGGTATTTATCAGGCGATTCCGGTGATCTGGGGTCTCCCTCCCAGCCGCTTGGAAGAGACCAAGTGTTTTTTTAAAGGAGATGAGTACTGCGAATACTACCTCCAGTGGGAGTCTCTGAACAGAATCAAAGATATTTATCACAGGATATTCACGCCATGGAAGATATCCCAGGAAAGCATAAAGGAGCTTGAGAAGGATAAGGAAATCCTCAGGGAAAAGTATAATCAGATCCATCAACTCAACCAGGACCTGCAGCGAAAGGTGGATCAGCTCACCACCCTTCAGGAGTCCAGCACCGCCATACTTTCCACACTCAAGTTGGAAGAACTCATGGACTTGATACTCAAACGGCTCCTGGAGGTTGCCCACCTCGATAGGGCAGGGATATTCCTATTTGATGAAGACAAAAACAGCCTGATTCTTATTCACGCAGTGGGGGTGAAACCCGACACCTTTACAGATCTTAAGGGTTATCAAATACCTCTGGACAAGAAGGACAATATTATTGCCCGTACTGCCAGAGAAAAAAGGTCTGTCCTGGTAAAAAATGTGGAAAAGATATTCCTTAACCCTCAAAATCCCCTTTTACTGAGGTTAAAGCCAAAGGCATTTGTTCTGGTACCCATGATTGCGCGAGGCCGGTTAATCGGTATCATGCTGGGGGATAATCAAAATGATCGTAATTTTGTTACGGAAATCGATAAGGATTTTCTTACCAGTTTTGCCAACCAAATTGCCATGGCCCTTGAGAATGCAAACCTCTACAGGAAGCTCGAAGGCTCGGAGCGCAAGTATCGCGAGATTGTAGAGAACGTTAATGAGGGTATCTGGATCCTGGATATAAATGGAATTATCAATTTTTCAAACCGCCATCTGGGAAAAATGTTGGGCTATGAGAACCTAGTGGATCACAGCATATACAGTCTTGTAAACGAAGAAGGGAAAAAGGTACTTCTTCGAGTACTCATGGAAAATATGGGAGGAAGAACAGCCAAGGAGGAGATTGTATTGCAGTGGAAGTCAAATGACCCTGTGAATGTTCTGATCAGCAGTGTTCCCATCATGACAGACGGTCAGTATGGTGGCTGCCTGGCTATGTTAACTGACTTGACGGAAAAAAATACCTCGAAAGCCAATTATTGCAGTCCCAAAAACTCGAGTCCATCGGGACTATGGCCAGTGGTATAGCACATGACTTCAATAATATACTGACTGGTATCCTGGGCTACACAAATCTTCTAAAACTGAAAATTGGACAGAATTCTGACATAGGACGCTATGCAGATATTATCGAGCGGGCTGGACTAAGGGCTGCCGACCTAGTGACAAAACTTCTGGCTTTCAGTCGTGACAGCCAGCCTGGACAATCCCGTGCATCTGCGGTCAATGAGATTGTGCAGGAAACATTAGAACTCATGAAAAGCTCTTTACACAAGAATATTGAGACAAAATTCTCTCTTCAGGAAGATCTCCCTTTGATTAAGTGTGACCCCACGCAGGTCCAGCAGGCCATTCTAAATATATACCTCAATGCTTTGGACGCTATGCCAAATGGAGGACGTCTTTCGGTAGAGTTATTGTCAAGAGTTGTGTATGGAGCATTAGGCGGCGATTCGATTTTCTTCTATACCATTGACAAATTTTATACCTCTAACTACTTCTGCCAATCTCTTTGAGCCATGGAGACGTTGCCATCTATTTTGAGCACATTGACAAAGTTTAAATGCCAT
>JAFDDO010000217.1 GCA_019310825.1 Deltaproteobacteria bacterium
TTGCCGATTTTATGACTGCGACATAGCCTATAGGTTACTGATAGAAGGAGAAAGTATCACAGTTTCCGGCTAGTTGTAAGGGGCGGCTACCTCCATGGAAGGATCGCTCTCAGACTTCCAGGAATTCCCAATAGACAAGCCGGTCACACCTTTCACCCATCCTTCAATCCACCATCCGTCCACCACGCTGAAACTTGGCACGCCGTTCAGTGCGGCCTTCATGGCTCTGGTGCAGGATGTCGCCTGCCCTCTGTGTCAATGTAAGTGAGACACCTACCCCTTGAAAAAAAGGGCCGAATTACGCGGTTGGCTGTTTACTTAAAAGCTCTTTTAACTGCACCAGTGAGCCATAAACCACCAGTCGGTCATTATCTTTGAATGAAATAAACGCAGAGCAGGTAAGTGTCATTATTGGCCCGAATTTCGTTATATCGTTTCAGGAGCATAAAGGTGATGTGTTTAATCCGCTCAGAGAAAGGATCAGAAATGGAAAGGGACGCGTGAGAAAGAAAGGGCCGGATTATCTGGCGTATTGTTTGATTGATTCAATTATTGATCACTATTTCATAATTTTCGAGAAACTCGGAGAAAGAATAGAAAGCCTCCATGAGACCCTGATTACGGCTCCTACACCGGAGGCCCTTCATGAGATCCAGAAATTAAAACAAGAGATGATATTCTTGCGTAAATCGATTTGGCCGCTGAGGGAGGTAATCAGAGCTTTAGAGCGAGGAGAGTTATCGCTGATTAGTGAGTCCACTGGAATATATTTCAGGGATGTTTATGACCACACCATTCAGGTAATTGATACAATAGAGACATTCAGAGATCTTCTTTCCGGTATGGTCGATATTTATCTTTCGAGTGTCAGTAATAAGATGAACGAAGTCATGAAAGTATTGACAATCATTGCTACTATCTTTATTCCATTAACGTTCATAGCGGGTATTTATGGAATGAATTTCAAATATATGCCGGAGCTTGAGTGACACTGGGGATATTTTGGCGTGTGGATGGTCATGGTGGTGATCATAAGCGGAATGATTATCTATTTCAGAAAAAAAGGTGGCCGTAAAAAAAGGAGAGGTGATCCGCCTCGCCAGACCGGAACAGGCGGTTCATAAGTTGGCAAAAGGCCACTCACCGGTTTCACGGTGACGAATATGGAAGTGAATGCGTAGATGAAAAAAGAGATCTCTCTCCCATTTCAGTCCCTTATTTATTCGTCATGCACGCATAGGCCCAAATCAGATGTTTTTTCCAGTTTATTGCCTTCCTCACACGGAAGACATGTCCTGGGGTTTTTCACTGCCTCCAAAATGGCTTCGGAGCATCCAGCCCGTTATGATTCCCACGGCAAGCACTAAAAAAATCATAATAGAACGGGACATCGACACTTTCCAGAACAAGAACCGGATTTCTACCACAGAAACGTTCTGCACGATGAAAAGGACCATCAGGCCGACTAGGACAAGAGTTAAGATTAGTTTGTAATTCAAGAGCCATTCCTCCAGTTTTTTTCATAGTGGTCTCAGCGCTGATCGGGCGTTAAGATCTCTAGGGCAGGTTTGTCCTCGAGGTTGATTATATTGTGTACCATGCGGCTTTCCCAATGGGAAATTTTGCCGGTTATGGTTAGCCAGATCCGTGACCCGGGCACGATTGTGGGGAATTACCAGGAGTATCCAAGAGTTAAGATATATTTCTTGTCTTCTTTCTCCCTCCCTAGAGCAGGACTGTTGTCTAGGTCGTAATGGAATTGTGCGCTTGCGAGGAAATTTTTGCGAAGGGGAAACCGAAGCCCGGTTCTGCTTCTGATGATAAGATCTTTGGTGTCCTCAAGCCCCAGAAGCCCTTCGTGGAAATGGAAGAACTGGATGGTCTTTCCGCAAAAAACGAATGGTCTCGAAAGGGACGGCACCGGGTCCCTGTCCTCTTGCGCTGCAGCGAGTTTTTGTTCAGATCCGGGCGAAAATAGGCGAGAAGACGCAGCGAAAATGCCCACTTCTTTTCTCTTCTTTTCTCCTTGCAGCGCGATTAGATTATGCATAGAATAATAATGGGAGTCTTTATTCGTCCAATATCCCGCTTGGTAAGTAAGTCTGTTGCTAACAAGAAGGATTTTCTTGCCCGGACCTCAAGCCATAAGAGAAAGACCGGCCCATTGGAGGCGTGAACCATCGTCCCTGAGGCTTCAAGGCAATAAGTGGAGACAGACATGCCAGACCTCAGCACATTCCATGAGTTTTTGCCCGCCATCCTGAGAGTCATTCGTATCCCTCTGATTATTATCGGCGGTTACGCTTTGACGCACGTTCTCAGAGCCGTAATCCGGAAGATGCGCCGCAAAATCGTCGAACGGATGAAGACGCGAGGTACAGGTCCGGAGATAGAAGTCGAAAAACGCGGCAAGACCATAAGCGACATCTTGTACAAGGCGAGCGCCGCCATTGTGTGGGTAGTGGTCATCATGATGGTGCTGCGGGAACTCGGCTTTGATATCGGCCCTATACTGGCCGGAGCCGGTATCTTAGGTTTGGCTGTCGGTTTTGGTGCACAGAACATGGTGCGTGACATTATCAGCGGATTCTTTCTCATCATCGAAAACCAGGTCAGGGTAAATGACGTGGTTGTCATCAACGGTACCGGCGGTCTGGTTGAGGAAGTGAATCTCCGCACAACAGTGCTCCGCAGTCAAGACGGGACCGTGCACATCTTTCCCAACGGCGCTATCAATACACTTTCCAACATGACGAGACAGTTTTCCTACTATGTGTTCGATCTCGGCGTGGCGTACAAGGAGGACACGGATCGCGTCGTGGAGGTTATCAAGGAGGTGGGAGCCACTATTCTCAACGATCC
>JAFDDO010000218.1 GCA_019310825.1 Deltaproteobacteria bacterium
CTGAAGAATGAAGTATTTCAACCATCTCGCAACGATCGAACAGAGATGAATCCTCTAAACGTAATACTGCAATCTCGTCAGCCAACTCAAATGCCTGCGGTTTTGTGTGATCACTCACGATTTGTCCCTGTTAGCCTTCTACCTTCAGTCTATTCACCTTAATAGTTACTCAAATACTATCACTTCTTCAAGTGACTTGCGAGTCGAAGTCTGGTTTCTATGGGCAGGATGGCCCAGGGCCAGGACTGCCATGAGTTCGAGGTCTTCTGAAAGACCCATAAGATCTCGCACTCGATCGGAATTCTTCAAGATCTCTCCCAGCCAAACAGCCCCAAAGCCCAGTGAATGAGCGGTGAGAAGCATATTTTGAAGACAGGCACCAATGGCCTGATGGTCTTTTAGTTCATGGTACATGGCATCTCTATCCACAAAGACAGGAATCAGGGCCTTAGCCCCTTCTATAACCTTTTCGTAACGGGTCAGTTCCCCAACCTTGGCCTTTAGATCCTTGTCCGTTACTATTGCAAAACGCCACGGCTGGTTGTTAAGTCCCGAAGGTGCCCAGGTACCTGCCCTGATAATTTCTATAAGTGTGTCACGCCCTATAAGATCGGCGGTAAAATCACGCACACTTCTGCGCTTATATATGGCATCCAATACCGGATTCATGGAACAAACCTCTAATTATCATTTTAGCTGTTATTCTGAAAATCTCCAAATAACTTTAATTTCTACGGCCATCAATATACGGAACTTATGGCTTCGCCCCAATTGGTATCTTGGAATGATGGAATAATGGGTTCTGGGAGAATGGATCATTGGTCTATTGGCAAAAAACCCTTCTTGACAGGGAAGCTAATAAATGGGAAAGTTTCTTTCAATATCAACATTACAATATTCCACCATTACAATATTCCAGATGTGAGACAAAAATACTTATCTCAACTACCCCCTGCGAATTCAATGAGTTGCAGAAATTCAGAGACTTATAATTAGGCATCTTTCATATCAATTTTCTGGCACTTAAACAAGAGCAATCCGACAAGACGGTCTTTTATAGTATCAATGTCTGACACCAAAAAAGAAAAAAAACCTGAAACCCGCTCCAAAAGCTCTCGTTGGGGCAGGCGCAAGAAGTATTGCTGCCATATCTGTAACAGAGAATTGCCTTTTTGCTGGAATTGCCCTTGCGGTTTTCAGATTTGTGATGACTGTCTGAAAGAGAATATGTGGGGCATGAGCAATAATGTAATATGGATCTGCCCTGACTGTGGACGAATAAGAGGCTTTTGACAACTTCCAGAGCCTATTCTGCACCTATTTCCATAGCTAGTTCCTCTATTTCCTTCACCATATCATCAATTACATTAAGACCCTGGTGCCAGAAATTGGGATCATGGAGGTCTATGCCAAAGGACTCAAGCAATATATAGGGTGTATCACTTCCCCCAGCAGCCAATAGCTCCAAATAGCACGGGACAAAATCCAACTTTCCCTTTTCATACATGGAGTAAAGAGACAAGACCAGGAGTTCGCCAAAGGTATAGGCATATACATAGCCTGGTGTATGGATAAAGTGACTTATGTAAGACCACCAAATACCATGGTCATCGGTCAGAGTTACGCTGTTGCCGAACATTTCCTCCTGGGTCTTAAGCCAAAGATTTGAAAATTCATCCGAAGAAAGCTCTCCTTTTGAACGCCGCATACTGTGAACTTCATTTTCGAACCGGTTCATGGCGACCTGACGAAATACAGTGGCAAAAATGGACTCAATCTTAGTGGCAGCGAGCCACAACTTTTCTTCCGGCCTTTCCAAATTCATCATCAAATCCTTGAATACCAGCATTTCACAAAAAACCGAGGCGGTCTCGGCTAAAACCAACGGGGTATGACTGTTTAAATAGCCCTGCTTACCCGCCAGGATCTGGTGAACACCATGGCCAAGCTCATGTGCCACTGTCTCAACGTCCCTGAGATTCCCTGTGAAATTCACCAGTACATAAGGATGGACCTGTGGAACCACAGGGTGCGCAAAAGCGCCTCCGGTCTTCCCTGGTATTACTGGAGCATGTATCCACTGCTTGTCAAAAAACAGATTGGCAACTGAGGCCATCTTGGGAGAAAATTTCCCAAAGGCATCGAGCACTATCTCTTTGCCTTTCTCCCAGTCAACAACCCGCTGAGGCAGATAAGGCAAGGGAGCATACCTGTCGTAGTCAAAAAGTTCTTCTAACCCGAGTAAGCGCCGCTTTAAGCCGTAATAGCGTTGGACTAAGTCGTAACGATCCGTTGTGGACGTAATCAGGGAATCAACAGTGTCATCATCGAGTTCATTCGCCAGGTTCATGGACCTTATCCAGTCACGATAGTCCCGCAGCCTGTCATCAATCATCTTATCGCCAAGGACGGTATTAAATGTGTGGGTAAGTACAATTGACTGGCTGCGCAAACCTTCCGTAAGGTCCTTTGCCGCGTTTTTCCTGACCTCACGGTCCGGGGAGTAAAGATCGGTCAAGACCTCTTCCTGAGTGCGGGCTTCTTTACCAAAACGCTGGGCTGCCAAAACTTTTTCAAACAAGTTGATCCAGCTTGAACGACCTGCCGGACTGATCTCAATTATGAGTTGTTCTTCCGCTTGAGAGAGAAGATGAGGTTTGTATCGCCTGGCTGCCTGCAAATAGTGCCTATAGTGCTCCAGCATGGGATCGGCGAGCAAGTCATCCGCCTTCTCATCAGGAACATTTGCCCACTCAATATCTAAGAACACTATGTCTTTATACACCATACTGAAAAACTCATTGACTCTCTGCAAAAAAGCACCGGCCTCCGAATCATTAACATGGGTTGAAAAATTTA
>JAFDDO010000219.1 GCA_019310825.1 Deltaproteobacteria bacterium
TGAACTGCCGACTTCACTGTGGCTTTTACGGCTAGTTCCTCCGGCCATTAGACAGTCACAAAAATTAATCAAACTGCCAAGTGTAACGAAAGGAAAAAGAATCGTCTGTTTCAGGCCGACACAGTGCGCGCCGTTGGCCTCTTCTTCCAGGATGCAGCCTTCGCGAACGTGTGCCCCCAGGCCCATGTTCGCTTTCTCAAGAAAAATCGACTTCTTGAAAAATCCACCCTTGAGTTCGACTTCGGGGCCAAGCTGACAATTTTCAATTGTCACCGGACCTTCATAACCAATCTGAGCTCCTGCCGCAATAACCATTTTTTCGCCATAAATACGACAGCCAGGGTAAATTTTGACCCTGTCCCCTGAAATCTGGTTGACGTTGACTTCCTCACCAATATCCAGGGTCATTGGATTAGGAATGTTCACACCTCTTTCAATCAGTTGGACGATTTTATCGTGGCACCTAACTTTGAGTTCCATAATTTCCTCTTAATAGAAACACACCATTTTCAGAGACACCTTTCAAATAATTAAAAAACACCATTTTTATACAATCGTCAATTTTATACAATCTCGACAGTTCCAGGCATAATAGGGCTGATACGAAGAGTCCGGGGGACGCCATGTCTGAAATAATTGTGGGATTGAAGGTACAGAGATCTTCCGAGACAAAAGGTACCGTTAGCCCCAGCCGAGCCTCTCGCTAAACAAAGATACGCCCCACATGACAGACAGGCCTCCCCGGATTCAGAAATCCTTTGATAAAGCCTTACCCAGAGCTTTTGTAGACCTTAGGCAAATCAGACAGGTCTTGATTCCTATAATTAAGAACGCCATGGAAGTAGTGCCTGGCGGTGGGGT
Organism: Deltaproteobacteria bacterium; assembly: GCA_019310825.1. Classification (GTDB taxonomy): domain Bacteria; phylum Desulfobacterota; class Dissulfuribacteria; order Dissulfuribacterales; family UBA3076; genus UBA3076. Next base: position 862 of record JAFDDO010000219.1, read on the forward strand.
CTTTTTCATAAAAACATGGGTTGATAATGGGTTTGCCCGATATATTATTATAGATAATGGGCCACAGATGCCGCAAAGTGATTTAATCAGGCTATATTATTCATTTGTCAATGGCAGGCCAAGGAGATTTGGTCTTGGATTGGCTATTATTCGGCGAATAGTTGAAGCTAACAAAGGGACGTTTTCAATAGCTAACAAAGAAAAAATGGGGTAATTATCAAAAAACGCCTTCCTGTGCAATAAGTGTTTGTCACGAAATAATTATTCCAATCTTGCTGGTCTTTTTGTGCTCTGGAGATGAAAAAATAGCTGATCATAGGGAGCAATTTTTTCTACAATCGATATTTAAATATAGCATAAGGTCAGTGTTATGTATCTAGTAAGGCAGCGTCAGAAAGACGATAGCATAAAATATTTAATCAGGTATTCCTATCAGGGCGAGTCAGATACATGGCTTAGCAAAAGCCTGTTCAACTTGGGTCACGATCCTGAAGAATACATAGTTTATGTGGGAGACAGGGCATTCTATATTGACCCTGCAGTGGAGGAAGCCATCTCATCCCAGGGAGTTGTTTATAATTACGATGAGCTGGAGGAGCTATTCATGCCCTTTCTCGAACCTGAAATTCGCAGGGTCGTGGAACAATTTGGTAAACGTGGGGGTAAAAGGCGAAGATACAGCAAAGCGGAGCTTGCAGCCATGCAGAAGGATATCCATCCTTTTGACCGGCGCAGACTATGCTTTCTCAAATTCTGTGACACAAAGATAGATGATTTGTCAAACCAGCCCTTTTCTTTTTTTAATATCTTGCTCAACAAGTCAAGGGATGAAATCGAACAGGTCCTTGAGGACATGGAATTTATGCTTAGTCTACCCGAGAAAAAAAAGTACCTCTATGCCATATTTGATATTCCCCGGCGGTTTTCCCCCAGACTTACGCGTTTCATTCCTGAAGCCCAGGATCAAGACCTCATTGACAAATACTTACTGGAGGAGATCTGCAAGCTAGACCAGGATTCCACTTTTTTAAATCAAGGCGCAGTCCCTTGGAAGGTAAGAGGTCTTCATCCTTATCTGCGAAAGTATTTGATCCAGTACTTTGATGTTTTATACAAATGGCCAATTACTGACAGAGGTGCCGGACATAGAACTACAGGACGTAAGGTGTGGCCGCCTCCTGCAACATCCTCAGATGAAAAGCATTTTAAGGCGATGGGTATAAGCGCTAATAAATTTTCGCGCATGGAAAAGAAGGAATTTATTCTTCTGTTCAGGCGCAAGGCCCAGGAGCTTCATCCTGATAAGGGAGGAGACCATGAGGCATTTATAACTCTGCAACAGGCATATCAGATCCTTATATGTAGGAAGACATAGCAGGACTGCGAGCGATTTGTTAACCCTTGTATTTAATGGTGCCCCCGGCATGATTCGAACATGCGACACCAGGATTAGGAATCCTGTGCTCTATCCCCTGAGCTACGGGGGCCAAAAACGAAAAAGCGATACCATAGAGCCTACGTTACTGTCAAGTTCAATAGAGCCATTTGCAAAACCCATCTTTGGTCGGAACTGCCTTTCGGAGATCAATATTCCTGTGGCTCTAAGGTTTCTAAGGTTGGTTACATTGCGACAAGTCATGACAGTTAACAGATTTGAAAAACAAATTCCTTGACCTATAGTATAGTCTTAAATTGCTATTTATAACCGTTCAGGAGTTCAGGGCTCACGGGTTCGGGTTGGAGACAACCCAGAAGCCTGTTCGTTTTCTGAGGCAAAACGGTCTTGCACCGAAGTCCAGAGTAGGCTTTATATAACGTTGAACTAAAAAAATAAGGTAACCCTGATCCTGTGAACGCTTATAAATTTAATCCTAGAAATCTCCTTGCTATAGAGACATCCTGTGACGAAACTGCAGCTGCGGTCCTAAGGGATGGCAGGCAGTTGATGAGCAATGTGGTGGCCTCTCAGGTTCACATCCACAGGG
>JAFDDO010000052.1 GCA_019310825.1 Deltaproteobacteria bacterium
TGAATCTTATCTTTAAAGGGCAGTTTTTGCATCTGGCCGGACGGAGATGTCCACCGGTTAGTTTAGGCAAAGGGCGTTTTTATCAGATGGAGATTGAATACGGTCCATTCGAACGTATCATTCGTATTCCCGTGACTTTAGATCCGGAGCATATAGAGGCATATTACGAAAACGGGTTGCTCGTTATTCGAATGCTCTGCAAAAAGGCGAATGATACAATAAAGATCGATGTGTCCTGATTCCAATATAATTAAGGATGTAAGTAACTATTCAGGTGAATAGACTGAAGGTAGAAGGCTAATAGTGGCAAATTGTGCGTGATTACACAAAATTAGGTGGATAGACTGAAGGCTGAAGACTGTTAGGGACGAAACTTAGGACGTTCGATCGTTGCGAGATGGTTGAAATACTTAAGTCTTCAGCCTTCAGTTTTCAACCTGAATAATCAAGGATGTAATTAAGATTGCTTATGAGTGAAAATGCACACACAAAAGAGAATAGCAAGCACAGTACAATCCGTGAGCTTCCTGTGTTGCCAAGTAAAGAGCTTGTGCTCTTTCCTCACATGGTTGTTTCTTGGGTAGTTGAACAGCCAAATTTGGTAAAGCTGATTGATGACGCTCTTGCAACAGACAGGACCGTAGCAATAATGAGCGAGAAAAAAGGGGATGACAAATCCCTTAGTTTCCATAAAGTAGGTACTGTGGGCCTGATACTGCGGATGGCTAAGAGTGAGGAGGGCCATGCGAGACTGATAGTTCAAGGGGTCACCAGGGTTCGGCTTCTGGAGATTACAGAAGAGGAACCGTATATAAAGGCAAAGGTGGAGACGGTACAGCATATAGATAGCCACGATCTTGAGATCCAGGCCCTTGTGGTAAATGTCAGGCAGATTTTTTCCAAGGTGCTGGAGCTGTCTCCCAATCTCCCCAAAGAACTTGGGGCGATGATAATGAGTGTGGAAGATTCAGGTGTCTTGGCAGACGTAGTGATCAGCCATCTCAATATTTCAATGCATGATAAACAGACCGTATTGGAAGCCATGGATGTTAAGGAACGGCTGCAAGCGGCCCTTCGTATTCTGACCGGTCAGCTTGAAATTCTCGAACTTGGACACAAGATTCAGTCCCAGGTCAAGGGACAGGTGGAGAAGAGCCAGAAGGAATTCCTCCTGAGAGAACAGCTTAAGGCCATAAAGAAGGAACTTGGAGAAGGTGAAGAACAGCCGGATGAGATAGAAGAACTGAGGGAAAAACTGGAGACCAAGGGTCTGCCGGAAGAGGCCACTAAAGAAGCCAAGCGTGAGCTTGAGCGCCTTTCAAAAATGCATCCCTTTGCCCCTGAATATACAGTAGCCAGGACCTATCTTGACTGGATGCTTGAGCTTCCCTGGAACGAATTTACAGAGGATCATCTGGATCTGGATCGAGCGGAACGTATCCTCAATGAAGATCACTATGACCTGGAAAAGGTAAAGAATAGGGTGGTGGAGTATCTGGCAGTGCGAAAGCTCAAGCCTGACGCCAAAGGAACCATCCTGTGTTTTTATGGTCCTCCCGGCACTGGCAAGACCTCTCTCGGGAAATCAATAGCCCGTTCCATGGGGCGCAAGTTTTTAAGGATAGCCTTGGGAGGTATGAGGGACGAGGCGGAAATTCGCGGACATCGCCGCACGTATGTAGGGGCCATGCCAGGGCGAGTTATTCAGGGAATCAGAAAGGCGGGGGTCAAAAACCCCGTGTTGATGCTAGATGAGATTGACAAAATAGGTATGGGCTTCAGGGGGGATCCGGCCTCGGCCCTTTTGGAGGTATTGGACCCGGAACAAAATACTACGTTTACTGATCACTATCTGGGAGTAGAGTTTGACCTCTCAAAGGTGATCTTTATTGCGACTGCCAATGTTTTGGATACTATACCCAGCCCCCTGCTGGACAGGTTGGAGGTATTGGAGCTCTCAGGCTATACTCTTGAGGAAAAGTTTAAGATCGCTAGGAAATACCTGATCCCAAGACAGATTGAGGCCCATGGTCTGACCAGACGCAATCTCAGCATTAATAAAATGGCCTTGTCCAGGATCATCAGCGCCTACACACGGGAGGCAGGGGTCCGGAATCTCGAAAGGAATATAGCCGCTGTATGCCGGGGAGTGGCCAAACAAGTGGCCAAAGGGCGGACTGATAAGGTTAAGATACGGATAAAGGGCCTGCAAGAGTACTTAGGGCCGCGCAGGTTTATGGCCGAAGTAGCGGAAAGGACCAAGGTCCCTGGTGTGGCTACAGGGCTGGCATGGACTCCTTCAGGAGGGGAGATCCTGTTTATTGAGGCCAGCAAGATGAATGGCTCCGGGAAGATATTACTTACAGGAAAGCTTGGTGATGTAATGAAGGAATCGGCCCAGACCGCCCTGAGTTTTGTCCGTTCCAAGGCCTCAGATTTGGCTATCTCGGACAACGCGTTCAAAAATAAGGATATTCATGTCCATGTTCCCTCAGGGGCCATACCCAAAGACGGTCCCTCTGCCGGAGTGGCCATATGTATGGCACTGATATCCCTTTTTACGGATCGATCTGTCAAGTCTGATATGGCTATGACCGGTGAAATTACCTTGAGGGGACTCGTTCTTCCAGTGGGCGGGATTAAGGAAAAGGTGCTGGGTGCCCACAGGGCCGGGATAAAAGAGATTATTCTGCCCAAGCGCAATGCCATGGATCTTGATGAGATACCTTCTCAGGTCCGGGAGGCCCTGAAATTTTACTTGATATCCAGGGTGGATGAGGCAGTAAGTTTGGTATTCAGGTCTAAGGGACGAAAAAAACGTCGGGTTGACACCTCGAGATGAATTAAGTAAATTCGTCTGATTTTACTGATTATTTGCCGTGAAAATAGCTTAAGGTAACTGAGTACCCATTCGCATGAAAAATTGGGATTTAAATAAGCATGTTTGATAATCTGAGTGAGCGCCTTAATTCCGTATTCAAACGCCTTAAGGGTTACGGAAAGCTTTCAGAGGAGAATATCCAGGAGGGGCTGAGAGAGATCCGTCTGGCCCTTTTGGAAGCCGACGTAAACTATAAGGTTGTAAAGGACTTTATTGCTCGGGTTAAAGAACGGGCTGTGGGGCAGGAGGTGATGGAGAGTCTGACTCCGGCCCAGCAAGTTGTAAAAATAGTCCATGAGGAGCTTATAGCCTTACTAGGGGGCCATAATAAGAGGCTCGAACTAGCTGGACGCCAGCCTGCGGTTATACTTCTGGTGGGTCTTCAGGGTTCGGGTAAGACAACCACTGCCGCAAAGCTCGCTCGCTGGTTGAAATCAAAGGGTCGCAAACCCTACCTTGTGCCTGCCGATGTTTACAGGCCGGCGGCCATAGAGCAGCTAACAATTCTTGGGGACCAGTTAAAAATTGATGTATTCCCTTCGGAGCCATCCATGTCTCCTGTGGAAATAGCTAGACAGGCAGTTGCCAAAGCGGAAGTTGCTCGCCTCGATACGGTTATACTTGATACTGCAGGCCGCTTGCACATAGACGAGGCCCTAATGGGGGAACTCAGGGAAATAAATGCTGTAGTTTCTCCTCAGGAAATTCTGCTTGTGGCAGACGCCATGACTGGGCAGGATGCTGTCAATGTAGCTCAAAAATTTGATCAGGAACTTTCTATTACAGGCGTTGTGCTCACCAAGCTTGAGGGTGACGCCAGAGGCGGTGCCGCCCTTTCAATACAGGCAGTTACAGGGAAATCTATCAAGCTGGTAGGTATCGGTGAGAAACTTGATGCCTTAGAACCCTTCCATCCTGACCGAATAGCCAACCGAATTCTCGGAATGGGGGATGTCCTCAGCCTGATTGAGAAGGCTCAGGATACCATTGACCAGAAGAAGGCCCTGGAGCTTCAGGACAAGCTTAAAACGGACAGTTTCACTTTGGAGGACTTCAGGGACCAGTTGCGGCAGATAAGGAAGATGGGAAGTCTTGAACAAATTATTTCCATGATCCCAGGTTTAAACAAGATGAAGCAGCTAAAGGGTTTGGCCCCTGACGAGAAAGAGCTTATACGGGTCGAGGCTATTATTAACTCCATGACACCCCAGGAACGCAGGAGTTACACTATTATCAATGCCAGCCGTAGAAAAAGGATAGCCAGTGGTAGCGGCACTGCGGTCCAGGATGTAAATCGCCTTCTTAAAAATTATACAGCAATGAACAAAATGCTCAAAAAAATGAGGAAATCAAAATTTAAACAGTTTCCTAAAGGGCTTTTGCCCTTTTGAATTATTTCCGGAGGTAAATATGGCAATAAAAATTCGTTTGACCCGGCGTGGACGCAAGAAGAAGCCGTTTTATCGTGTTGTGGCGGCAAACTCCGAGTCTAAAAGAGATGGAAAGTTTCTCGAAATTCTCGGCACCTACGATCCTTTGAAAGACCCGGCGGAATTCAAGGTTGACTCATCCAAAGTAGACAAGTGGCTAAGTTTGGGCGCTCAACCCACAGATACAGTGAGGTCATTGCTTAAAAAGGTCGGCCACTCACTGGAACCTGCTCGACAGTAAATGAGTTGCCTGCAAAACCTCATTTTTGGTCGGAACTGCAGTTCCGAGATCAATATCCCGATGGCTTCGTTTCTCGTCGGCGAAAAATACTCATGTACGCCCAGAGTACACTGCGCTTTTTCATCTTATCGCGCCTTGCCCTCGAAAAAATCTTTAGTTTTGCAGGAAGCTCAAGCATAATAATACCGCCACATGAGGACATTGACTGCGGAGGCGAACGATGAAGGATTTGATTGAATACATAGCGAAGGCACTGGTAGATAATCCTGAGGCGGTGAGGGTAAACGAGGTCGAAGGAGAACAGACCTCGGTTATAGAACTTAAGGTATCCAAGGAAGACCTTGGAAAGGTGATAGGCCGTCAGGGCCGTACCGCTAGAGCAATGAGGACCATACTCAATGCTGCATCTACAAAATTGCGGAAAAGGTCGGTTTTAGAAATACTTGAATAGTTGATGGGCACTGATGGTACCCTCTTTTTTGCCCTTGGCAGGATTGTAAAGACCCATGGAATACGTGGTGAAGTGCAAGTGTATTCCTACTCGGATGTAGAGTATTTTTTTGACTACAAAGACATTTTTCTCCAGGGCAAATTCGGCGATAAAGTGCCTCAAAGGGTTGTTAAGGCCCGCGTCAAAAAAGGTCAAAGCGTGATTCTGGCACTTGAAGGTGTAGTTGACACAACACAGGCAGGATCTTTAGTGGGCAAAGAGATTTTCCTGGACAGGGCCAAGCTGTCGCCACTGGTTGAGGGAGAGTATTACTGGCACGAGATTGAGGGACTTTCTGTGGTAAGTGCCGGAGGGGAAGAATTGGGAATTTTATCTGATGTCTTGACAACAGGTGCCCATGATGTCTATGTGGTTAAAGGTGATAGGGGAGAGATACTTGTGCCGGCTGTTGAGCAGATGGTTAAAATCGACCTTGAAAAGGGCGTCATGATAGTAGATTTCCCCCCTGGCCTTATTGAGGCCAATGTTCTTTGACATAGTTACTATCTTTCCCCATTTTTTTGATTCGTCACTAAAGGAAGGGGTAGTAAAACGTGCCATTGAGGCAGATATCCTGAAGGTCAGGACGGTCAACCTCAGGGATTTTACTACAGACAAGCATCGGACCACAGATGATAGACCGTTTGGTGGTGGAGAGGGCATGGTGATGAAGCCCGAACCAATTTATAAGGCCCTCAATGTACTGAAAGAGGAACCGCCTGAGGCCAGGGTCATTTTGCTAAGTCCTAGAGGAAAGTTGCTTGATCAGGATCTGGCCGGAGAGCTTGCCCAGCTCCAGCGGCTTATTCTTATATGTGGCCGATATGAAGGAGTTGATGAGCGAATTCGCGAACACTGCGCAGATCTTGAGTTGTCTGTCGGAAATTATGTCTTGTCCGGCGGTGAAGTCGCGGCCCTTGTAGTGATAGAGGCGGTTAGCAGACTTATACCGGGTGTCCTGGGATGTGAGTCATCAGCAGAGAAGGATTCTTTCAGTGATGGGCTCCTGGAGTTTCCTCAATACACCCGTCCCGGGGTCTTTAATGACTGGGAGGTCCCGGAGGTATTGCTGTCCGGAGATCATGCAAGAATTGCAAAATGGAGAAGAGAGCAATCCCTTGGCCTTACTTATGAAAAGAGGCCGGGACTCCTTAATAGTGCCCAATTAGATGAAAAGGACATTAAATACCTCAGGAGCCTGGGGTGGAAAAAAAACTGATCTATCTTGCCCTGGTCCATTACCCGGTCCTGAACCGGCATGGGGAGTTAATAACTTCGGCCATTACTAACCTGGACATCCATGATATAGCAAGGCTGGCCCGGACCTATGACCTGCCGGCATATTATCTGGTTACCCCATTATCTGATCAGCAGGTATTGGCAAGAAGTCTGATTGATCACTGGTTGGAAGGAGTCGGGGGAGATATAAATCCGGATAGACGAGAGGCCATGGGGCTTATAAGGATCGCGGAAGATATTAAAAAGGTTTGTAGCGAGATAATTCTTGAGACAGGAAGAAGTGTTCTTGTATACGTCACTACTGCCAAGAAATGCCCAAATTATGTGAATTGGTCAGGTTTGCGAAAAAAAATAGAAGATCAAGGCCGGGAGAGCATTTTGCTTCTTTTCGGTACTGCTTCCGGATTTGATAACAGTGTGCTTGAAAATGCTGATGGAGTAATTTTTCCTATAGAGGGTAATCGGGAATACAATCATTTGCCGGTCCGCAGTGCAGTTGCAATAACTCTAGACCGGCTTTTGGGTGATAGAAATTAATAAATGATTCCGCTGAAAAAGCTCAATCTGCGGCGTTGCTTCAATTTTTCAGTTACTGTGACGTATGATAAATATTTCTCATTCCTGAAAAATTTTAAGCCTTGCATCTCGAGCTTTTCCAGTGGAATCATGCTTCAGACTTTTTGTAGTTTAATCAGAATTAAAGATTAATAATGTTGAATGCTGAATTGTGGTAAAAAAGACTTTATTAATTTGGCGTTCAGCATTTTCAGGAGGATGTAGTTGATGGAAATTTTGCGTAGACTTGAACTTGAAGAGATGCGAGCAGATATTCCGGACTTCAGGCCCGGAGATACTGTGAGTGTTCATGTCAAGATTCGGGAGACAGAGGAAAAGGAACGTATACAGATATTTGAAGGCGTTGTAATCAGCCGCAGGGGCAGCGGCATGTCTGAGAGTTTTACTGTAAGAAAGATCTCTTATGGCGTCGGCGTAGAGCGCGTTTTCCCCATACACTCTCCCAGAATCGAAAAAGTAGTATTGTCAAAAGAAGGCCGTCACAATCGGGCCAAATTTTACTATCTACGTGGTCTAAAGGGTAGGGCAGCACGGCAGAAGGTGAGTCCTCGTTCTTGATTTTATGTAAGCGTTCACATGGCACTGCACCTGCTTTGTTGTCGGGTACTTGAAGTACAGGGAGTACGTCTGCGACCCGTACGCCTCGCATATGCAGCATCCTGTAAACGCTTACGGTTTGGTGGGCTGCGGTAAAACATGCGTTGTAATCCCGTGAACGGTTACGATTTCATCAAGACCGGGGGCAGAGATTCCGGACCGGATCTCTTGTATTTTGAACGTAGTCTGTGGGACCAAGATCTCAATCCGGTTGCCGGCCTTGATGAAGTTGGCCGTGGATGTCTAGCGGGGCCTGTAGTAGCTGCTGCTGTTATACTTTCGCCTGATATTCATCTTCCAGGTGTCCGGGATTCAAAGGCCCTTTCCTCAAAACAGAGGAAAGTCCTTAACGTGGCGATAAGAGAAAAGGCCCTGGCGGTTTCTGTGGCCCAGGTGGAATCTGCAGAAATAGACCGGATAAATATCCTGAAGGCCAGCCTTAAGGCAATGGCCCAGGCCGTTGATAGTCTGGACCTTCGGCCAAGGGCTTTACTTATTGACGGTAACCAACCAATCCCTCACATTTTGCCTCAAAAGACTCTGGTAAAGGGAGACCAGAGGTCTCTTTCCGTGGCAGCCGCCTCAATAGTGGCCAAGGTCTTTAGAGACAGCCTTATGGAAGAGATGCACCAGCATTTTTCCCATTACAACTTTGCCGGCAACAAAGGCTATCCGACTTTAGAACACCGTAAGGCTATCAAGCTCTATGGCTGTTGTCCGATCCACAGGAAAACCTTTAAAGGAGTGCGGGAGTACACAACAATACATAACGCAACCCTGAACGGTGAACCTTGAACGCCAACAGACCTAGATATGCCAAGGAATTAGGGGAAAAGGCCGAGGGACTCGCTGAGGCCTTTTTCATAGAGAAGGGATATCATGTCCTTGAGCGTAACTACCGGGTGAAGTGCGGCGAGATAGACCTGATCCTTGAGGACCGCTCACAGGTTATCTTTGTGGAAGTAAAGTCCCGGTCAAGCGCTAAATATGGTCAGCCCCAAGAGGCAATAACCTATCACAAAAAGCGTCAGATTATACGTGTTGCCAAGTGGTATCTTCAGAAAAAGGGTTATTTAGACAGGGAAATTCGATTTGATGTCCTGGCAATCAGATTTTATGGTACTGGAAAACCGACCATTGAACATATACCCTGGGCGTTCGAAATAGAAGAATAAAGGATCAGCAAGACATATACCAATGGAATCGACATCAAAAAAACTCTCACAACGCATCTTTCATAAATAGGCCATGAACAAGGGCATAGTCGTTCAAATCCGTTTTTCAAGGGACAATCCTGTCAATATTCCAGCCAATCTATGCGCAGACATCCCCTGGCAGATCCTGAGCGGTCCTCCAGGGATACTTACCCTTGTCACAAGGGAGCCTGCGAGAAGATGGGATTCCTGCCTCAGGGAACTCCAAAACCGTTTTTGCCAGAGCTTTACAAGTGATACCCACGATGACACAGAATGGGAGGTTATGCCCCTTGAACGCTACAATTTTCTGAGAGACGGAGAACCCGTGCGGGTCGGCCGTTCGTGGATTGCGGCTCTGCCAGACCCACTCTCATCCGATACCCGGACATCAAGCAGGCATGTGGCGTTCAGGGAAAAAATCATTTTCCTGAGGCCTGGATGGGCCTTTGGCGATGGATGTCATCCCTCCACCCAGGGCAGCGTTAACGCCCTGGAGTATCTCCATGAGCACAACCTCGTTCGCGACTTGGATGTACTGGACGTGGGCACTGGAACCGGCGTCCTGGGCATTATTGCGGGAAAAATGGGAGCTCGATCCGTGCTGTGCCTGGACATTGATCCGGAGGCAACAAGAGTAGCCAGGGAAAATATACGGCAAAACGGCCTTGAGGCCATGGTCTCGGTGACACACAGTGCCGTGCAGGACCTGCCGCCAGGAAAATGGGCTCTGGCTTTGGCTAACCTGACAATCTCTGTTACGATTAGAACATTCGGGGCAATTGTAAAGCTATTGAACGCCCCTGGCATTGTGGTGATGAGTGGCTTTAAAACGACCAACAGGGGAGAGATTGCCAAATTAATCCAGCCCTATGGCTTCGAGGTTATCTGGTCCGAAGAGCAAGACGGCTGGGTCACATCAATCGTGCGTCAAAGTTAAAAACCGCTTAATTTACTTTCCTATGGCAATCCTTTCCAGGAAATTGCCGTTAAAGCCAGAGAACTCCAGGTCGCCCTTTCGCGATTTTACCAAACCCTCTACGTTGGCGAAGATTCGACGTGCCAAGGTAAAAATTGGCCTATCCCGCCCTACCCAAGATCCATGGTTAGACAAGGCAAAATCCATCCCCTGTTGACAAGTTTCACCAATAAGCCGGGCGGTGTTGTGAGATTCCACGGAATCGCATCATGATTAAGGCCGCCATAGATGGCATCCATCTGATCCTTGATTGACTTCAAAACTTCTACCTCTATATCATAGCTCAAAGAAAAATATTTTTCTTAGTTGAAATACAATACCATTCTTTGAAGGGTAAAAAATTTCTACCAATCAGCCTATTTAATTAAACAGGGGAGAAAACCGGGGATAATAGGCCATTTTATGTACATATGCACTGGCACAGTTTGTGCGATAATAAGACTGAAACCAGTAAGGAGATGTCATTCATGAATATAAAAGCCCCAAATGCAAACCTGATCGTTTTTGTTTGCGTGTTTCTTTTAGCAGTCTCGCTTGCAGCACCATCTGCAGACGCCCTTGTCCTGGGAACAGACATAACCACATATGACGGAAGCTCTTCCAGTAGCACAGGATGGTATGGTAAGCAGGAAGACCAGGAAGTAGAACCTGGTTGTGCAGGTAATCAAGTATGGGATCTGGAGGGTTTTTTCCTCAAGGGAAGCGAGCTTCAGGCTGTTGGCGGTTTTGATTTCAAAAATGGGGTTGCCAACTATCCAACCTATACCACTGGCGATATTTTCATTGACACCGACGGAAGCACAAACAGCATAACCCAGGCATCAAATGGACAGACCTATGTCGATAACAATTTTGGCTATGAATATGTTATTGACCTGTCATTTGATGACTATTCATACGAGGTCTTAAAGCTAAACCCGGATTCCACCACAGTAACCGTGTATTATTCCCAGAATCAAAACACCAATCCGTGGAAGTACTCTTCCGGTGGAACGGAGATAACAGGGGGAACCTTTGCATACTATGCAAGCCTCAACGACGCTGATGTCGATGGGCTTCAAGGCGACCTTCATTATGCGATAACAGGCTTTGATCTGGACTTTATCAGCGGAATGGCCTTTACCTCCCACCTTACCCTTGGCTGCGGTAATGATAACCTCATGGGTTCGGGCACGGCTCCGGTGCCAGAGCCTGCCACCATTATACTCATGAGCACAGGGCTTTTGGGAATAGCAGGGGTTGGCCGTAAAAAACTGAAGAAATTCCATATGGCCAACGGTTAAATTTATTCCCGGAAGATACAGAGGCCCAATCGGAATTCCCCTGTGACCTAACACCGTCTCCACTATGGAACAACCTGCACAATAACTATGAGGAGTTCAAGGCAAACTATGACGAGAGCTACGAGAAACAGTATGGCTTCTTTCGTCCAGTTATTGATGATGTAGTACATGATTACTTGAAGCATAGACTCCGGCTTTTTACAATGTAATCATATAAAATTAAAGGCTATTCGCCGTACATGTCAGTTATGAGCTTGCGTAATTGAGCGGCCTTGATGTTTGATAAGTTATCGATTTTCTTTTTCAATCTTTGTTTGCTAATAGTGCGTATTTGGTCAACGGCTATCTCAGCCTTTTTATTCGCGCATTTAATCTGGAGTCGGGTTCTCCATTGTGGGTGCAACTTT
>JAFDDO010000002.1 GCA_019310825.1 Deltaproteobacteria bacterium
GATCTTAAGGGCGAGCTTGCCGGACGGGGAGGTATTGGTCAGGAAGACCGCGCCTGCTCCATCAGAGAGCATCCAACGAAGAAAATCCGCATTAAAGGTCACCGGAGACGATTCTTCTAAGTCTTCAACCTTCTTCTGACTGACTGGTCCAAAAAACCGGCTACGTATGAAGGAGGATGCCAGTTCCGAACCACAAGCCACTGCATTTTTCGAAATCCCAGTAGCTACGTTCATATATGCGTATTTCAATGCTGTTATTCCGGAAAGGCAGATCCCTGAGGTACTGACCACTTCGCACGGAATATTTCCCAATTCTCCATGCACCATTGATCCATGACCAGGCATCAATTGATCCGGTGTGGATGTTCCGCAACAAAGGCATTCAATATCATCCTGAGAAAAACCTTCGTAAGGCTTCAGTTGGCGAATCGCTTCTGCCGTAAGCTGAACATTTGTGTGTGTTGTCTGGCCAGTGGCAGGATCAATGGCATAATATCTTTGATGAATCCTATTTTTTCGGAGAATAATTTTCTTGATACGAGATGATACCTGGTCGACCATGCCCAAAATCTTTTCAATCTCATCGTTGTTGACAGGACTGTTTGGCAAAAAAGCCGCAATATCAGTTATATAAACATCCATTGTAACTGCTCAGGTATTTAGGCTGAAGGCTGAAGGCTGAAGTATATCAATCATCTCGTAACGCTCGAATGCCCTAAGTTTTGTGTGATCGCGCATGTTTTGTTCCTAAAAACCTTCCACCTTTAGTCTATCCACCTGAGTAGTCATAATTTTGCCCCGGCGTGACAGGCCTTTAAGAGGCTGGCATAATTTTGGTAAAAAACCTCCTCTTCCAATTGTGTAGGGGTAACTGCATTTGTAAGAGTATAATAATCAAGATCGTGAATAATGATTTGATCTTTTACTGATTCGTACAAATGAGTTCCGGGCAAAGGCGTCAGCACTGTTAGTATCGGCAAATCAATGGCGTTATCCTCGATGTATCTTGCGAGCGTTTCAAATTGGGCCTCTTTATAATCCGGAGAAACGATAAAGTCACCTACGATAGTGATGCCGATATTGTGCAATATTCGGATAGCTTCCGAGTTGGTCGCGACGTTGTTGGCCTTTTTCATTTTCTGAAGGCCTTCATTGCTGATTTCTTCAAAACCAATAATCACTGACCGCAGTCCTGCTTTTTTCCACTGCAACAGCAGGTCGGAATGACGCACTACAGTGTCAGACCGGATGTCCGCCAGGAAATGTTTTTTTATCCCGGCTTCTTGAATACCTTCGCAAAGTCTGCTTGCGTGATCAAGATTGCCAAAGGTATTGGCATCGACCAGACGGATAACAGGAATGTCCTCAAGCAACCGGATGTCGCGCAAAATACTTTCGATTTTGCGGGTAAGATAGCGCCCTCCAGCTTGGCCGGCAATGCAACAAAATGAACAGTTGTATGGGCAGCCGAAAGCCGTTGCTACAAAACCGACTCTGAGATTGAGAGATGACAGTGTATAGCTCTCACGATATTGCCTTACAAGATCGTAACAAGGAGATTTTTCATCCACTAGGTCAAGGGAACAGTATTTTCGAGGAATATATGAGAGACGACTTCCCGGATTGGTCTTGGCAACGCCGGCAATGGTCCTTGTCTCACCTCCCGACTCAATGGTTGACACAAGTTCTCTCAGGCTCGCCTTTCCCAAGCCTATGACAATATAGTCAATGTCTTGTTGATTAAAGAACTCAGGGTCATTGCTGGCATGCATACCCCCCACCACCACGGTTGCACCGCAGGCCTCCTTGATCTCCGATGCGAGCATGAGCATGGTGTTTGCTTCACAGGTCACTCCGGTAATTCCGACAATATCAGGCATGAACTCAGAGAGAACACTGTGCAGCGTGGAAGGTTCTGCCTTGAGATCGACAATACGGACCTCGTATATTTCGAGGTTACCTGCCAGGACCTCGAGAGCAAGGGGTTCCCCGCGGAATATCTGCTTCAGGGAATCGATTCCGTATTGCTCTTCCGGAATACTGCGACCGCAATTAGGAGGGTTGACAAGGAGAATCTTCACGAGCTTGAGTTCTTTTTCAAGAAAACCAACAAATAGGATCTTCGGCCAGATAATCTCCGGTGATCTGATAGGCATTGCCCCTGCAACCGTAGCATCTATACTTCAGCTCACATTTGCCACAACGTCCCTTTATCAATTTCCGTATGTTTCTGAGCTCTTGGATAACCGGACTCTTGTTTAAGATATGTTCCAATGTATCTTCACGGACATTTCCTACAGACAGGTTTACTCCACAGCATGGATGGATGTCTCCATTGGCGACCACAGTGCATGAGTATTCATGCCTGGCGCAGTGAGAGGCTGCCAATGGTGGATGGGGAATCCACTTGTTGCCAAACTCCTCGGCATCAATCTTTGCAAGGCTTTCAAACAGGGTCCTGGTTTTTTGGATCGATACCTCCAGGTCAGGATGCTCTGTTGCTCTGCCCTGCAAGGTCATGATCTCTACATAGGGAATAATTCCTTGTTTCCTGGCCCATCGCCACAATTGGGGAAGTTCTTCATAGTTCTGACGGCATATGACGGTTTCAACTCCAAGTATGTGTTCCTCATCCGGGTAACCAACAGCCCTTAAGGCCTCAATGCCTCGCTCTATGGCCTGAAATGTCCCGGAATGTCCAGCCAGCAAGTCCTGGATCTCAGGACGTCTGCTGTTCATCTTTACAACCACGGCTACACCTCTGTCATAAAGGGCTCTGGCCTTGGACGGCGTTATCAGTGTCCCGTTAGTGAAGAGATCTGCTTTTACGCCTTTGGACAGTATGTAATCTATAACATCAATCAGATATGGATAGAGCAGAGGCTCGCCACCTCCCAGTATGATTATCTTGCGTGCCCCAAGTGCTACGGCCTGGTCCACTACATCCAGTATTTCAGGCAGTGAAAGTTCGTTTTCCATAGGTAAGCCGGATGACGCATAACAGTATATACAGCGCAGATTGCACGCCCTCGACAGCTCAAGTTCCAGGGACAGAAGTCCCTTTCGGGCACGGGCCTCGGCAATCTCTTCTTGAGAGAACTCAAGTCCCCAATGTTTTTCAAAAAAGCTCATGGTTTATCATTATCCCTAAGATCAAAAAAACGTTTCAGTTTTCGTCCGCCCGCCTTTTCCATAGTGTTTAGCACTTCTTGCCTGGGCCTTACTATTACCTCAGGACGGACTCTGAGGCGGGCCTGGAGGAATTCGGCCACCATGTCTGCATCAATATCTGATGCGTCTGTGCCTGCAACCACCCTTATTTCATCCGAAAGATCATACGAAGACTTCACCTCCACATAGGCCTCCTCCACATGTCTGAACTCTCTGAGCACATGGAAAATCATCTCCGGATAGATGGTCGTCCCATGAAATTTAAGGCGTTGAGCAAGCCTTCCTTCTATAGGACCCAGACGAGTTGTACGCCAACCGCATTGGCATGGGTCTGTATGAAGCCGGGCCACATCTCCGGTACGAAAACGTATAAGAGGAAAGCCCTCCACGCCCAGCGGGGTAACCACAACTTCACCGGCTTTGCCTGTTGGCAGAACGTTTCCATCTCCATCCACGATCTCAACCAGGGCAAGTTCCGGATGGATATGCCCACCGCAAGAGGCATGACACTCGCAAAAGCAGGTCTCCAGCTCTGTTGCAGCGTAAGAAGAATAGACGCGCGCTCCCCATGCCTTTTCCAGATCTTTACCAAGAGGGGTTAAGGAGTTACCCTGCCCCCGGACCGGTTCACCAATTGTGACAAGAGATTGCACTCCGGAGCAGTTGGGAGAATACCCCTGGGCCTCTCCCCACTGCGCCAATTTTAACAGGAACGTAGGCACGCCCACGATTCCATCGGGCCTGAGCTGGCGTATCAGTTCCCACTGTCTGGCGGATTGGCCGGGTCCGCTTCGGATGGCAGTGGCACCAAGCTGGACAAGACCGGAAAAATAAGCCAGTCCGGCGATAAAACAACGGTCCAGAGTCACACAGATAAGATAGCGGTCTCCAGGCCGGACCCCCGTACCCCAGAAGGCCATGAGTTCGTTAAAGGCAAGCCGTGCAAGGTCGTTCCTGGTGTATGGAACCACTATGGGACTTCCTGTTGTCCCTGAAGTCAGTGACAGATCGGCTATTGATGCGGCCTCAACCGCCTGAAAGGCTGTTGGGTCCATTTCTAATGCGCTGCGGCTGGTAAACGGCAAGGACCTGAGATCTTCCAAGACAATTATGTCTTTAAAGCTGCAACCCAGAGCTTTCAGAAGTTGCTTGTAATAAGGGGCTTGACCGGCTTGCTGAACCTGGTTTCGCAAAAGCCCTGCCTGGAAATTTTCTATTTTTTCCGGGTCTGCGATACGCCACTCTAAAGCAGTCTTCAAAGAATAGCGGCTTTGCGTCAAACTACATTTAGTCATTGCCGCAAATAGCCGAAGATGTGATTAGATCGGACATCATGCCCGACTTATAGCCAGTGGCGTTAAAAGGATTCACGCTTCGCTTGGCCAACTCGGTCGCTATGGACTCTCTGGCTTGATCCTTCAACGCGCGAATACAGTCCGGATTATCCCCACACCCGGATGGTATTATCGGAGATAAGATGACCATCTTCACCCTGGATGGTGTGAGAAACCTGCTACCCGGTGGCATCAGGCGGTCAGTCCCCAGGATACATACCGGCACTATAGATGTTCCTGTATTACAAGCCAACCGGAAAGCCCCATTTTTAAAACGCGCAAGCCCGCCGTCTCTGGAGCGGTGTCCCTCAGGCCAGAATATGAGAGAACACCCCGATGCCAGCAGTTCTTTTCCCTTGCTCCAGACTATATCCCAGCCGTCATTTGAATTGATGTAACGCGCCAATCGCATTAACCACTTGTAGACCGGAATTCGAAAGGGCCACGATGTCACAAAGGCATTTTCAAACGGCAGCATACCAAAAAGGTAAGGGTCTACTGAGGAATTATGATTAGCCACAAATATTACCGGAGGTTTAATTCCGTTGGAAAAGTCTTCTACGGTGGCCGGGGCCATAAAGGGGACAACACGCACCAATGCCCAACCATAAAGACGAATACTCTCCCTAATTACGCTGTCCATTGGCTGGTTTGCAAAAACGCTGTATATCAATAGTAAGGGGAGTATAAAAGAAAGACAGAAAACAGTGAAAACAGCAAAGACAGGCCAAATATACAGGTTGAGCAACAACTTTTTAAGGCCCACTTACTACTCCTTAGCAGCTTGCTGATTACTAAGATGACTAACAAGCTCAAAAAGATCGCCCAGAGTCCTTACAGCCCGCACTGCCTCTTCATCGGTCATCTTCATCCCAAATGCCTTTTCCAGGGCCACTACCATGTCTACCGCATCAAGGCTGTCCAGCCCAAGATCCTCATACAGGGTGGCGTCCGGCTGAAGCAACTCGGGTTCGAGTTCGAATTCCTCTGCCATAATCTGCGTTACCCGGCGGCGGACCTGTTCGTCTGATATCATGCTGTCCACCTCCGCAGCACCATAGCGGCGTTAACCCCACCCAGTGCAAAGTTGTTCTTTAATACTATGTTCATTGAAAGCTTGTCCACTGAATGTGCCAGATTGATACCTAAACAAGCCGGATCGGGCCTTTCCAGATTAAGGGTCGGCACAACCTCCTGCCGGTCCAACATCTCAAGGAGCAATATTGTCTCAAGTGCCCCGGCGGCACCAAGGGTGTGCCCCAAATGCCCTTTGTATGAGCTGACCGGCACATCTTTACCAAATATGGTATGGATTGCAACGGCCTCTGCTATATCTCCAAGCAAAGTCCCCGTGGCATGTGCATTTACATAATCAATGTCATCTCCATTCAATCCGGCCTCGGCCAAGGCATTACGCATTGTCCTGACCATGGAGTCTTCATGCGGATTGGCAATGCTCTTGCTGTCATTTACATGACCAAACCCCAGGATCTCACAATAAATCTTTGCCTTACGCCTCAAAGCAGAGTCCAGGCTTTCCAGGACCACGACACCTCCACCTTCACCACAAACGACCCCATCCCTGTTCAGGTCAAATGGCCTGGGAGTGGTCAAAGGGAGATCATGACTTCGTGAGGCCGCTTTTATCACGTCGAACACCATTGTGACCGTAGGATGGACCTCGTCAGCTCCGCCACACAGCATCGCCTCTTGCCGGCCGGAGCGAATTAACATATAACCAAGACCCATGGCCTGTGCTGATGAGGTGCACGCACTTGTGGGCGCCCACTGTTCGCCGGTTATTCCGAGGGCAAGGCAGACATTGGCCGCGCAGCAATGCCCCATAATCTTAAAAAACATCCCGGATCGGACATGTTCAACACTCTCTTCAGGTAAAAACTGCCTGTACAATGCCTCGTATATCGTGGGACTCCCGGTAGTGGACCCGATTGCCACCCCTACCCTTCCTGATGTCAGAAAGTCCGGCTCAAGTCTGGAATCCGAGACTGCCTCCTTGGCGGCCAGGGTAGCATAAATGGCCATGGGGCCCATAGTTCGTCGAATGGTGCGAGGCAATAAGGGCTTGGCATCAAAGGGTGGAACCGGCCCTGCCATGTGGCATTGAAGTCCTTGAATATTCTCCCAATCCGGCATCAGCTGTATGCCTGATCGCCCATTCCACACTCCATCCAATAGATCAGCCGTCCCTAACCCAAATGGGGATACCGCCCCACGCCCGGTGATAACTACCCGCTTCAGCGACACTGTCTCACCTCGTCCCACAGGGGTTCCAGACCTTCAATTTCACCTACGGTCACCATACCGGCAAGTGAGGCCCCCATTATTCCGGCCATTAACGTCCCCTGTCCGCTAAGCCATAAACCCGGCAAACGGGTCCTGACCCCGGGACTGAATTGGTTCATGCTGTGCTGAACTCCATATGTTGCTCCCATTGGTGAACCTAGTCTGTCTCTGAATGTAAGAGGGGTCCCTATTGCCAGGGGTTCTATGCGGCTGCAGGCATCACCCCAGAGCCTGCCTGCCTGCTCTATCATCTTATCGGCAGATTCTGCTTTCCACTTTCTATATGCCGAGCTGCGTTTTCCTTGCACACCCTGATCAAAACGGGCTACTTCGTCCCAAGCTGACATCCGTATCAACAGGACTCCCCGTGATGCACCTGTGGAATCCGAATCCCTTCGTCCAGGGGCGTTAATCATGATCGATTTTTCCGGATGCCTCAAGTCTAAATCCATTATGTCCAGACCAGTACGGATGTTGTAATAATTGACCCATGTCAGATCTCCCAGTGTATCAGGATCATCTATGGCCCCGAATACTATAAACATAGAGTTTGTATTTATCAGATTCCGCATACGATTATAGAAGGCCTTGCGGAATATTCCATCCGGGACCATATCCAAAAGGCTGGTGGGATGACCCGTGTAGATCACATGAGAGGCGCATATCTCTCCCTTGGAAGTCTTGACTCCTGCCACCTGATTTTCCTTTACTATGATCGATTCAACCTCTTGCCCGGTCAGAATATCCACGCCTGCTTCTGCCAGGGTTGCTAAAAAGGCATCCACTATGGCCTGTCCACCACCATCTATGGCATAGACCCCGGAATATAGCGGGTGGGCAACTGAGGCATGGATAGTAAGATTAACCTCCCTGGGTGGAACTCCATAGAGAAAAACCGGTGTTGACAGCACGGCATGAAGATCCGTATCCTGAATAAGGGATGTCAGAAGTTGAGCCAGGCTCATGCCTTTCGGAGAAAACAGGTCATGTAAATATGGAGTAAGGGGGAGATCCGGATTAAAGAATGGGATGGTGTTGGAGATTTCCCTGATTTTATTGAGATAGGTGGAAATCCCTTGTTTTTCGTCTGGAAAGACCCGTTGCAGTTCGTCCTCCAAACGATCATAGGAAAAAAAGGCCCGGACTACTCTGCCGGAATCCCTTATTCTGAGATTCTCATTACCTTCCGGGGGAAAGGGAAGTATGACAAGACGAGGCCAGACACCTATATATTCCCACAGGGCCCGCAGTATTTCTCCCTTTCCCATACCACCTGAGTAGTGAAAACCAATGTCAAAGGGAATTCCTCTGCGTGTAAAACGCTTTAACGCCCCACCGGGCCTCTTGTTTCGTTCCAGTATAATTACTCGTCTGCCTTTTTTGGCAAGCAGGGCCGCGGCTGTCAGACCGCTTATCCCGCTCCCTATGACAACGACTGCAGCCTTCATCAAGCAATCCTTATAACCAGGCAGGCATTGGTCCCACCAAAACCGGATGCATTGCAAAGCATAAAACGTGGCCTGAATGTAACCGTCTTTTTGGGGAGATATAAGACCTCTGCAGCGGGATCCGGCACTTCAAGGTTGGGATTTCCTGCCACAAAACCGCCACATGCCATCAGCAGACCATAGACCACTTGTGATGCGCCTGCCATCCAGAATTCGTGACCTGTCAGCCCCTTCACTGCGGACACAATTGGGCCTTTTTTTGCCCCATTCAAATCAAAAACATTTCGCAGGGCAATTGCCTCTGCCCTGTCACCAGAAAGGGTTGATGTGGCATGTGATAAAACCAGATCAATATCATCAGGGGAAAGGGCGGCATCCATCAAAGCACAGCGCATTGCCCGTTCCAACCCCTCCCCGCTCGGCACCGCTATGTGGTGACCGTCTGATGTGTTGGAATAACCCATAACCTCGCCCAATATCTGAGCACCTCGTGCCTCGGCCAATTCGAATGCCTCTAAAACGATAGCAGCGGCACCACCACTGGGGACTAGCCCGTCCCGGTCTTGATCAAACGGGCGAGAAGCTGCCCCGGGATCGTTTTCCCTGCGCGAAAAGGCCCCTAAGGCATCAAAGCTGCACATGGATTCCCAGGAGATTTCCTGCACCCCACCGCAAATGATTCGATCTTGCCTGCCAAAGGCTATGGTTTCAGCCCCATGGCCTACTGCCATGGCACCGCTCGCGCAAGCCCCGCTCACAGTCCAAGACACTCCACGTATTCCCAAAATGTTGTTCAGGTTAAGGGTAACAGTACTGGTTAGCAGCCGGAATATGTGTCCACTGCCTATGGCCCTTGTCTCCCCGGCAGATCGAAGCGTATCCACCTGCTCAACTGCCGTAACAGCAGAGGAATCGTTGCCGAACACCACTCCTGTTTTCTCATCACCAGTCAGACTATCAGGATGAATACCGGCCTGCTCCAGGGCCTGAGACACCGCAGACCAGGCCCAGAGGCCATATTCCGGCAATGTCTTGCGATGTTTCCTGTCCAAAACACTCTTCGGATCAAAGCCATCGACAACACCGCTAAGCGCGCTCTGAAAACCTAAGGCCTTACGTTCAGGGAGAAAACGTACGCCGCTTCTTCCTTCCCGGAGGGAGGCCTGCACTTCATCTCTATTGAGGCCCAAACAGGAAATAATACCAATGCCCGTAATGGCTACTCGTCTATTTTTATGTTTCATTTAAGTTCTTTTGAGTTTGATAGCTCAATTCTATTCAGGCCAAAACAGGAAATAATACCAATGCCCGTAATGGCTACTCGTCTATTTTTATGTTTCACTTAAGATTTTTTGAGTTTGATGGCTCAACAGGGATTTATTTTTCCAAAGCAGCAGCTCACGCGCACAACTTAACAGTTGCCGGACCTGCTCACAAGTAACAGCAATTATGCTGTTGATCTGAACCGCTTCGCGGAATGCCCCACTCATCCATTCTACGTCGAAAAAATAATTTTCCTTTTCACTTCGTCCAAACTCCCTTTTTCCATTGCAATTATCCTCAGGCCGACGATATAATCCCCGTTAAGATTGGGATGGTCGGCGGAAACTATGACTCGGAAAAAAATGCTCGCTGTAAACACCCGGGTGCTTTTTGTGGCCCTGAAAAAACTGCAAGGTGCCTTTACCGACCTGTTGCCCATAATCCTAGTTATTGCCTTTTTTCAGCTTGTTGTACTCAGGCAGCCGTTGCCGCAGTTGGGCGAGGTGGTTTTGGGCGCCCTTCTGGTTGTTACAGGGTTAAGCCTGTTTATTCAAGGACTTGAGATGGGCCTGTTTCCCGTCGGCGAGGCAATGGCGCATGCCCTGGCTCGCAAGGGAAGCGTCTTCTGGCTGTTGTCTTTTGCCTTTGCCCTCGGTTTTTCAACCACTGTGGCGGAACCCGCTCTTATTGCCGTGGCCAGAGAAGCAGCCGAAATAGCTGGTCAGGCCAAGCTAATTGATCCTGGCGAAGAATCACTTCGGGGATATGCCCTGGGCCTGCGGTTGACCGTGGCCTTTTCCGTAGGGTTGGCTATCCTGATAGGGGTGCTGCGTATTATCTTAGGCTGGCCTGTCCATTACCTGATTATCAGCGGCTACGCTATTGTGATGCTGATGACCATGATCGCGCCGGAAGAGATTATCGGCCTGGCCTATGACGCTGGCGGTGTCACCACATCTACTGTAACCGTGCCTCTGGTCGCGGCCCTGGGAGTCGGGCTGGCCTCAAGCATTAAGGGCCGCAGTCCGTTGTTGGACGGCTTTGGGCTTATCGCCTTTGCCTCCCTGCTGCCCATTATATTTGTCATGGGTTACGGGCTGATAGTTTTCAGTTGATACACAGGAGCGCTACAAATGGCTTTTTTTATTGATTTTGCTAAAATACTGTTTGCCACCTGCCGGGATGTGCTGCCGATCATTGTCCTGATAACCTGCTTCCAATTGCTGGTATTGCGTCAGCCTATTCCGCACCTGCGACGTCTCATTATTGGCGGAGTATATGTGGTTATAGGGCTGGCCCTGTTTCTTGCCGGGCTTGAAAAGGCACTGTTTCCCCTTGGTAAAATAATGGCCGCCCAGTTGTCGGACCCAACTTTCATTTGCGGCTCGGATGTGGCTGTTGCCCCGGCGGACTGGAAAGCCTACGGCTGGATTTATCTTTTTGCTGCCATGGTCGGCTTTGCCACCACCATTGCCGAACCAGCGCTCATCGCAGTCGCTTATAAAGCCAATGAGGTTTCCGCCGGCACCATCAGCCAGTGGGGATTGCGTATAACAGTGGCACTTGGCGTTGCGGCCGGCATCAGCCTGGGTACCTACCGAATTGTCAGCGGCACACCACTCTACATGTACATACTGGCAGGATACCTGGTTGTTGTCGTGCAAACCATATTCGCACCTAGAAATATCATCCCCCTGGCTTACGACTCCGGCGGGGTTACCACATCGACAGTGACCGTGCCCCTGGTGGCTGCGCTCGGCCTGGGATTGTCCTCTACGGTTCCCGGCTGCAATCCCGCCCTGGATGGCTTCGGCCTTATCGCTTTTGCGAGTTTGTTTCCGATTATTACCGTACTGGGTTATGCTCAATATATGCACTGGTCCGTTGACCGCAGCAAAAAATCTCCCAAGGAGGGTAACCATGCGATTTAAGGTTATTTTAGCATCCGTTAAGACCGAAAAAACCGATCAGGTTGTTGACGCGGCCAAGCAGGCCGGCACTACCGGTGCGACAATTATTCCGGCGCGGGGCACTGGCATCAATGAGGCGAAAACATTTTTCGGTCTCACCCTGGAAGCCCAGACCGACATAATCATGTTTCTGATTGAAGAACATGTTGTTCAGAATATTTTAGATGCCATAAACGCCGCAGGGGAGTTTCACAAGCCAGGGACCGGTATTGCATTTGTTTTGCCGGTTGAGCAAGTGATCGGCCTGGAAAGCCAGATGGAGCGATTCAAGAAAGAGGTGCGGGATCAGTATTTTTAAAGGGTATGTGGTGAACCAATACCGGCCTGATACATTATCTTAAAAAAGGAGGATGATTATGGTCTCGGCAAAAACGCCAATTGTGCGGGCAAAAGACATTATGCATAAGGGGGTGGTGTACATCGACGGCATGGCCACCGCAAAAGAAGCAGCTGCAACAATGCGGGACGCGCACGTCTCCGCTCTACTGGTAAAAAAACGGGATCCTGATGATGCATGGGGCATCATAGCCGTCCAGGATTTGATCCGGGGGGTATTAATCCCAGGGCGGTTACCCAAAGAAGTAAATGTCTATGAAATCATGACAAAACCGGTCATTACTGTGCCGGCTGACATGGATATCCGATATGTGGCCCGCCTTCTTCACCATGCCGGCATACGGAGAGCTCCGGTTGAAGATCAAGGGGAACTTGTCGGCATGGTTTCTATGTCATCTCTGATTCTGGATAACGATTTGTTTTAGTAATTTTATGGACAAAATGCTTTATAGTTTGCTAAAGGTAAATAGTTGTGCCGGAGAAGCATATAAGCCGTAATTAAATACAGCTCATTTTATTATTTCATGAATATTCAGGTAGTTAAAATAACTTGCTCTCGATCAAGAGAATCAGCCTATTACCTTCCAAATACGTAACCCCAAAATTCAGGCATGTAGAGCCGCTGGTTTTGCTATGTTCTGTAGTCAGACCCTTAGAGAAGAGTGGCTTGTATCTAATTTTTATTTTCAGCCTAAACGATACTTACTTGACTCATGAGCATGCTTTGTGCTACATCCATCATTATGAAAATAATGATTGTTCGTAGCAAAATATTTCGGCAGACACGCCGCACATTGCCTCCTTTTTTTCCAAAAGGAGGCTTTTTTTTGGCATGAATCCCTTTACTGCCCCACACATATTAGGAATATCCACCCTCTCACCGAACGAAATCACTTTAATTCTGGATACTGCCGAATCTCTCAAAGATATCCTTGAAAGACCCATTAAGAAAGTACCACCACTCCGCGGCAAAACCGTAGTTCATCTCTTCTTTGAACCAAGCACCCGGACTCGCCTCTCGTTCGAGCTGGCAGCCAAGCGATTGAGCGCAGATACGGTGTCAATTTCAGCCAAGACTAGCAGTGTTGTAAAAGGAGAAACCCTTATTGATACCGCACGAAACATCGAGGCAATGAAGCCTGATGTCATAGTCATGCGTCACCCCCATTCAGGGACTCCTCACCTGCTCACAAAATACGTTAACTCAGCTATAATCAATGCTGGAGATGGTACAAACGAGCATCCCTCCCAGGCCCTGCTTGACGTCTTTACCGTAAGGCAACACCTGGGCCGTATTGATAATTTAAAAGTTGCCATACTGGGAGATATACTTCACAGCAGAGTAGCTCACTCAGACATACAGGCTTTTACAAAAATGGGCGCCGAGGTGGTTGTGTCAGGGCCTGCCACCATGCTTCCTTCACGTCAATCCGAAGTCCTCGGGGCAAAAGTGGTCCTGAAGATGGAAGATGCCTTGAAAGATGCGGATGTAATAATAGTCCTCAGGATTCAAAAGGAACGTCAGGGAAGGCGTCTTATTCCTTCTGTAAGAGAGTATGCAATGTTCTTCGGCCTCAGCCATGAGAAGGTCAAGTTGGCCAAATCAGGGGCCCTGATCATGCACCCCGGACCTATCAATCGTGGAGTAGAGATGGAACCGGAGGTGGCAGATGGGCCATACTCCGTAATTCTGGATCAGGTGACAAATGGGGTGGCGATAAGGATGGCCCTGCTATCTCTGCTTCTTACAAAGGGTTCATAGGTTCAGGGTGCGAAGGTTAAGAGTTAACTCGAAAGGTCAACGGAAGAAAGATCGAACGAAAAAAAATGAACATCGAACATCAAATAGAAACAATAAAGAAACAGAAATATGACATGGGAAAACGGCTACTTGAGTATTCGGCCAAAATCATCAAAAAGATTCATTCACAAAATGCGCATCTGCCTTAAATTTATTCAACGCTGGACGTTCGATGTTCGATGTTCGTCTTTTAACATAAACCTATAAACCTGAACCTTTAAACGCCCATAGAAAGGTAACCCTGAACAGTGAACTCTGAACCTGTAAACACTTACCTATTTACAAATGCACGAATAATAGATCCATCCCAAAATATGGATTTTACCGGTGATCTGCTGGTAAAAGACGTAATCATAGCGGCTGTAGGGGAATCCCTTGACGTTCCGCAAAATGCCAAAGTCCTTGACCTGAAAGGGAAATGGCTTGTGCCTGGATTGTTAGATATGCATGTCCATCTGCGGGAGCCCGGTGAGGAATATAAGGAGACTATTGAATCCGGCACGGCTGCCGCTATTGCCGGTGGTTTTACAGCAGTAGCGTGCATGCCCAATACCCAACCGCCCAATGATTCTGCAGGCATAACCAGATTCATACTGGAAAAGGCCAAGAGCTCCGCCAGGGCAAGAGTCTATCCGATCGCAGCCATCACATTGGGGCAAAAGGGAGAGGAGTTGACAGAATTCGGAGACCTCCTCAATGCCGGTGCAATAGCCTTCTCAGATGATGGCCTGCCTGTGAAAAATGCTGCAGTGATGCGCCAGGCCCTTGAATATGCCCAAAACTTTGATGCACTTATCATATCCCACTCCGAAGAGCTTAATCTCTCCAGGGGAGGTGTAATGAATGAGGGCCGTGTATCTACTATTTTAGGTCTTAGGGGGATTCCTGCAGCGGCTGAAGAAATTGCCGTATTCAGGGATGTAGCCCTGGCTGAGTTGACCGGGGGCCGTCTCCATATTGCCCACGTGAGCACAAAAGGTTCGGTTGAAATAGTCCGCCAGGCCAAGAGCAGGGGTGTACGGGTAACCGCAGAGACTGCGCCCCACTACTTCAGTCTCACAGAAAAAGCGGTATTTGGTTACAACACATTTGCCAAGATGTATCCGCCCCTCCGCACCGAGGAGGACCGCCTAGCAATTATCCAGGGCTTAAAAGACGGCACTATAGATGCTATCGCTACGGACCACGCCCCCCACAGCGTACTTGAAAAGGAATGTGAGTTTCAAATGGCTGCAAACGGGATCATAGGCCTTGAAACCGCCATACCCCTCTCGCTGAAACTTGTAAGAGATGGTTTTATTTCAGCGTCTCAAATGATCAGATGTATGTCCATTTCTCCCTCCAAGATCCTGGGTGTGCCGGAAGGAAGCCTGAAGGATGGAAATTCTGCAAATATATGTATTATAGATCCGGAAACGATTTTTACCTTAACCCGTGAATCTCTTCATTCCTTGAGTTACAACAGCCCATTTTTAGGAAAAGACCTCCAAGGTAAAGCCATTCTCACTCTTATTGAAGGCCGTCCGGTATTTGACCCTACAGGAATACTCATAGTGCCTAAGGTGAGCCAAAGTACCTAAGGTTAAGGAATCGCTATGCTCCATCTATTGTAAAATCGTATAGCATACCGAAATTTTAGGCGCTCCAAACTTCAGTCATTCCGGACTCTCGCTTTCCGGCACAGCCTAGCCGAATATCTCCGGCCAGACCTCATCACATTCAATAGCTCTCTCAGTTTTGTCGATAAGTACAGCGGGGGTAATTGTTTACCCCTATATAGCAGGCGGCCAAGGTATGTAAATGGCCATGTCGAGAGGTATTTATATGAGTTCTGTGCATCCTGAAGATCTTTTCACAGAGGCAACGGATAGCCCAAGTGCTACTAGACCCAAAATCCTGATAGTTGATGACGACCAAAGCCTCAGGGAATTTTTGGAGATACTCCTTGCCAAGGAAGGTTGCGATGTATGTTCCGCATCCAGTGGGGAAAAGGCCCTTCGTCTCATGGATAAGGAAAATGTATCTCTGGTCATAAGTGACGTGAAGATGCCCGGCATAGATGGGATGACTTTACTGAAAGAAATCAAGACTAAGTACGCAGATGTCCCTGTAATACTGATTACTGCCTTTGCCTCTTTGGATACCGCAATGGCGGCAATGAAAGAGGGGGCCTGGGACTATCTTACCAAGCCCTTTCGGATAGAAGAAATCAGGGAAGTTGTGGGAAAAGCCCTTGAAACAAGACCGAAGGCCCGGTCCTTGATCAGAGATACTGCTGGCAAGATTTATAAGCTTGACAATATGTTGACCAAAAGCCCGGTCATGCTCAAAATATTCCAATTAATACCCAGGATAGCATCCAGTCCTTCCAGTGTGCTCATATCCGGTGAAAGTGGCACAGGGAAAGAGCTTGCTGCACGAGCCATTCATAACCTTGGAGTCCGCAAGGACAGGCCCTTTGTAGTTATTAACTGCGGAGGCATCCCGGAGAACCTCCTTGAAAACGAGCTGTTTGGCCACAAAAAAGGGGCCTTTACCGGTGCTAATCGTGAAAAACAAGGTCTCTTTGCCATGGCCAGTCAAGGCACTATCTTTCTTGATGAAATCGGAGAACTGCCTATGACCCTCCAAGTCAAACTGTTGAGAGTCGTGCAACAGAAGTCCTTTACATCTCTTGGTGACACCAAAGAAATGAAGGTAGATGTGAGGATATTGGCAGCCACTAACCGTGACCTGGAAAAGGAAGTAATAACCGGGCGATTCAGGGAAGACCTGTATTACAGACTGAACGTAATCCAAATTCGTATGCCACCATTAAGAGAACGTCCTGAAGACATTCCTCTCCTGGTCCAGTACTTCCTGGACAAATATTCCAAAGAACAAGATAAGGCCGTACAGGGCATATCCAGCTTTGCCATGGATGCATTACAAAAATACTCGTTCCCGGGAAACGTGAGAGAACTGGAAAATATCATCGAAAGGAGTGTGGCCCTAGCCACCTCAAATCTTCTGCTTCCTGAAAGCCTGTCTCTGGCTGAGTTCAAGCAGCAAAAAACCTTCGAATCCAGCCCCTTTTCTTACGAACCGTACCTTGGGCCTGAAGGTTTAGACCTCGAGCAGTTCCTAGGCCATATAGAAAAAACTCTTTTAAAAAAGGCGCTCGATAAAACAAACGGGGTAAAGACAGAAGCTGCCCGTATCCTCGGCCTTAACTTCAGGTCCTTTAGATATCGTCTATCAAAGTATGCCCTCTAAGAACTCAAATGGCCGACTGTTTTACTGTATAACCGCTGGCCGACTGGCTATCCTGGTTCTGCTGCTCTGCAGCACCTATCTCCTATCCAGCTATTTTGCCGATGCTTTTGGCAAAGTGACACAGTTGTCCCTGATCCTGGGAGGGGCATTTTTTCTCACTGCTGTTTATATCATATGGTACAAAAAGATGGGGCTGAATAAATGGCTCCTCTATATCCAGACACTTTTTGACGTCATACTGGTGAATCTTGCCGTATTTTGGACCGGTGGGCCTGGAAGCCCGCTTGTATTCCTATATCCGGTTGCCATTCTCACAGCATGTATTCTTGGTAGTCAAAAGGAAGGCGCTGCATCAACCTTTCTGTGTATCGTCAGCTACGCTGCTCTTTTCTGGCTCTGTGAAATACCGGAGTATGGGTTTAGTGATGCTTTATTCACATTCTTGATCACCATGGCGTCCTTTAACATCATTGCATCTTTAGGAATTGTCCTTGCGAAACGTCTTCATTACACAGAAAAAAAGCTGTCAGACACAAGGGTGGATTTGCGCCGTATGGAGGAAATCCATCGCCATCTTGCAGACAGCATCCAGTCAGGTCTGATTACAGTAAATGAAAAAGGAAATATAACTTTCTTTAATCAGGCGGCTATTAAAATCCTTGGAAAAAAAATCATTAACGGATACGGGAAGCCCCTACAAAAATTCTGGCCGACCGGGACACAGCTACTGGAGAATTTCAGGAGCGGTGGAGAAAGTAAACGGCAGGAAGTGAGCCATACAAACCCCCACGGCTTACCCGGATTCCTCGGGACATCCACTTTTTTGTTAAAAGGCTACCAGGAACAACATCTTGGATACGGAATAATCTTTCAGGACATTTCAGAGATAAAAGCAAGGGAAGAGCGACTTCAACGCATGGACCGTCTTGCCGCCCTTGGTGAGATGGCCGCAGGACTTGCCCATGAGATAAGAAATCCCTTGGCATCCCTGTCCGGGGCAGCTCAGTTTTTGGAAGAATCAGCACCGTTGCAGCCTGAAGAAAGAAGGTTGCTACAGATTATTAGTAGAGAGAGCGACCGTCTGAATGATATTACAAAATCTTTTCTTCTATATGCCAAACCAGAGGAAAAAAAGATTCAAAACATATCTTTACTGGAAGAAATTGAGTCTGTTCTTTCCCTGATGAAACAAAGAAAAAAACTCCCCCAAGCCGATGTCAAAACAGATTTCCCGGCTAATCTACAATTTGAGGTGGACGCATCTCAATTCAAACAGGTCCTTCTGAACCTCTTGCTGAATGCATATCAGGCCCTGCCGCATGCAGACGGAAGAATATCAATCAATGGAGCGGCAGAGGGGGGAGATCACTTGCTTCTTAAAATCTCAGACAACGGAACCGGCATAAGGCCTGAGGATCTTTCAAGGGTATTCAATCCTTTCTTTTCCACCCGGCCGGATGGAACAGGATTAGGCCTGGCAATAGTCCATAGGCTCGTTCATGAATGGAATGGTGATATTACGGTAGATTCTGAACAGGGCAAGGGTTCTACCTTTACTCTGCATCTTCCTAAACGTATGAAGGGTATTGAAAACTAAATGGATATGCAGGCCGGCAAGAAGCCGACCTGCAGGTATAAGGTTTTTTGTCTATTTCCTCCAGACCCACTCGGTCTTGAGATCTATCTTCTTCTCCTCACTGAAGAACAAGACCTTATCATCATTTTTGAATTCACCAAAGGGCACATACCACAGCTTTACTTCCACCAAAAGCTCATCTTCGGTAAGTTCCCTGGTCTTTTTACCGTCTTTCTCTACATCAGCATATGGAAACGGTATCTCAAAAACTTCCTTAACCTTCTTCAGAGGCGGTATACAGGTATCTCTGAGCAAACCGCACTTCTCATAGGGTCCTCTTCCCATCTCTGACCCTCTGCCGAAACGTCCGGGGTAAGGCATGTAGATAACTTGATCATTATAAATTTTTTCCCCACCTATTGTTTTCGCGGTCACATCCAGGACCAGCCTGTTAGGGGTGGGTCACCCGTCAGGTATAGCATGCCCAGACTTATTGTAGATCTCTACGTTAATTACACCAAGAGGAATAACGCCTTCTACACTGTCTTTGCGCCAGAAGTGGGACATGGCTTCGACTTCGATATCAAAGGCCATCTTGATCATGTCCTCGTCCCGGTAGGCTTGCATGTCGTGGCCCAGACCGGATTTGGCCATATGGCATTCCTGGCAGGTGTCGTGCCCGCCTTCAGGAATATACGCAAAGAGGTAGCTGCCGTACAATGTGGCACACTGGGAGGGCTCATCTAACTCGAAGTTGGGCCCCTCACCATGGCACTGACCACAGAATATGGATTCATTCAAGGCCGGGGCCTTACCCATTGCGGTAAAGTCAGGGTGATCATGCTCACCTTCCTGAAATGCATAAATTGTATCCGGCTGAGGATAGCCATCCTTCCATTTGTGGATAATGGCCTTCTTGTTATGGCAGACTAAGCAACCGATATTCAGGCTTGCTATCTTCTCCTCAAGTTCATCTGCTATATCTTCATAATCTTCATCTTCTACTGATTTTTGGCATGCACTTAGCCAGTCTCTGACGGTCTTGACGATTTCCCTAGCCACATCATCCGTTGCCTCATCCAGTTGAGGCAAATGGCATTTGGCGCACATCATGAGGTGACGAACTTCGACATCGTCATCCGTCTTGACACCGGAATAAGGGAACAACTTAAGACCCATATCTATGCTAGTTAGTATTGTCGGAGCTGTCCGTGGAGTACCCAGGATGGAAACGGCGTGAAGGGAATTACTCCACTGTTCGTATTTCTCTTCGTGACACTCCTCACAGGAACTCGAATCATAGCGAGCAGCTAGTTCTGCGATGGTCTTGGCCTTGGGGACCTCCGCAGGCTTTGTGCCGCAAAGTCCATAAGAGGACCAGACACAGCTCACCAAAAACAAAAATGTTACAATCCTCAAAACTCCCATAAATACCTCCCTCCTGATAATAACAGATTGATTAAATTATCTGGATATCTGATAAATTGACCTATGGTCATATTATAAGGAATCATTTATAAAATATCCAGCCACATATTGTTTTACGTATTCCGTTTATCAATACATAGGCCCTGATAAATAGGCAGAGACTATCATAACTCAAAAGAGACGTCAAAAAAAATGTATCGAGCCTGATTACACAACAAAAAGTCCTGAAACAGGATTCCGATTAAAATGCTCCAGATGCAAGGCGCTAGTTTTTTGAGGAATGAGGCATAATTAGCATATGTCGCAGTGACTGGAGAAATGAAGCAACGTAGCAGATAGAGCATTTTCAGCGGAATCAACCCTGAGATTGCCGCCCCAAGCCCTGGCAGCTAAACAATATGGCTGAAAAATCAGTAAAAACAACCACAAAGAAAAGAAAAGGCATCTGGATTCTTGGTATTTTTTTTCTTTCAGCAGCCTTGCTGTTAGGCTCGCTTTATACATTTCTTCCATTGCTTATAAAAAAACTGGCGCCAATTGTTGCAAGATCCGAAGGATATGTGGTGAGGCTGAGCGAAGTCAGAACGAGTTATGGTTTTATAACTTTTGAAAAAATCCGCATCAGTCACAAAGAAATCAGTGGAGAGATCCAAAGAATATCCGTTGAATATTCCCTCTGGCCCTTTGGTCTCAATAAGATCAAGCTGGAGAAGCCGGACTTTATTGTCACTCCAGAAGCTTCAACCGGCAGCGACTTCAGGCTTAACAGGACCTTGGTGGGGCTGCTGGAAAAAGTCTCAATTGTAAATGGAGAGATACAGCTAAAAACTACATCTTTTGTGACAAGCCTGAGTTCCCTTTCAATAGACAGAAACGAACTTTCGTCGTCGGTGCAGAAACCAAATAACCTATCTTCTGCTTCTACCCTGTCAGGCCTCATATCAGTGGTAACTCCGGGAATCCAGGCCGAGGGTGACCTGAAAGGCATGCTGGACTGGAATTCAACACGATTTCGTCTTGTATC
Organism: Deltaproteobacteria bacterium; assembly: GCA_019310825.1. Lineage (GTDB taxonomy): Bacteria > Desulfobacterota > Dissulfuribacteria > Dissulfuribacterales > UBA3076 > UBA3076. The sequence continues at coordinate 20,911 of JAFDDO010000002.1, forward strand.
AAAAGGGGAAATAATAGTTAATAAATCACAGGGCAGGACAGCCTATGACCTCAAAACTTCCGGCAGGATTGAGGCCCAAATGGACGAACTGAGTGCCGAAGCTGATCTTGCGGTTCATGACCTTTGCTCAATCTTTCCTTCCCTTTCAAGAAAAAAGTCCAAAAACGACTCGACCGGCAATATCAGGCAACCTTGTTATGTAAGCATATCAACCAGCATCAGATATCTCCTGGGTGAAGGCCTGAATGCGTCAGGGAAATTGGCCCTTAAGGATACGAGATTATCTTCAATCTCAGGCATCCCCACGATCCAGGGCATCTGGCAAATGAAGGCGTCTCCAGATTTAAAAAATGGCTTCATTGACGCCGGCTTTGAACCTCGAGAATTGCCTATTTCCATTAAGCTTTCTTGGCCCGGTGAAAACGGCAATCAATGGGAAGCTATTGCCGGAATCTCAAGCACCAACTATGACTTTTCCAATCTCAAAGGCTCCCTCTTGTCCGGTCTTGGGAATATAATTGCTGACGCATTTGTCACACCCGATTCGTGGCAGGTATCTACGAGCCTTGACGTAAAGGACCTATCCTGGGCCAGAGACGAAAACTATGCCGTTGAAGGGATCTCCTCAAAGATCGAGTTCTTTGCAAATTACGATGGATCTCCTAAAAACGTTTCCTGGGAAGCCAACTTAGAATGGAATGAAGGGGCAGCACTTGTATATCCATGGTTTCTGGATCTCTTTCAACTCGCCGCCAGTATCAAAACCACGGGAACTCTGGATAAAAAGAAACTGCTTTTCAACAAAATCGCAGTGTCCGGACCGTTTGAACTTGTGGCCACAGAGGTCTCCCTTGATTACGGCCTTAATGACAATGTTGCAAAGCTTGCTCAATGGAAAATGCCGAAGATTCAGTTCCTTAAGGCCAACGGCAGATTAGAGATTCCATATGAAGTATTACTTCAGGAACCGTTTTCTGTAAATTACGGCTTTTTGAACGATCTGGTGCCAAGGGGCACCTGGCTGGTTGAGCTGGAGCAAGATGGTTTGCGCACCGGAATAAAAACAGACATCTTTTTTTCAGGACATGATGTCATCCAGGGAATGGATCTTAATCTTGCCTACTCAATAAATACGGATAAATGCAGGCCCGGCCTTATCAAGTGGGACAGACTGACCTGGCCTCCACTGGATTTAGAAAAAACAAAGATCCCCTTGACTATTTGCAAAAATAATCTTAGTTGCGGACAGGTCAAAATTCCAGTTGCACAAGGAGAGATTTCCCTCAAAAAGATCTCCTGGGATTGGCTGGCATCAAGCTTGAGCCTGAGGGGACTCAGGCTCATTGGTATTAATCTGAAGGCACTCTGGCCGGATTTACCCCTCCGGGTTGATATTGAGGCTTATCTCGATCAGGGTATATGGAGTGATCCAAGGCTCAACTTCAATGGAGAGTTATTGTTCAACACGGCGGGGGGCAAAATCAGGTTTCAGAACATCTGGATAGAGCCTCTTGCCCCAATGCCCCGTTTTGGTGCTGATGTAGTCTTTCATGACCTGGATCTTGCGCAACTAAGTGATGCTGCGCACTTTGGACGAATAGCCGGAAAACTGACAGGACACATTGACAACCTAATCATGAGTGGTGGTCAGCCTGAGTCCTTTGAATTAATGATGGAGAATGATCCCAGTGCCTCTGGTCCTAAAAAGATTAGCCTTGAAGCAGTTGAAAAGATCTCAGTCCTGGGTGGAGGCGGATCGATTCCCTTGTTCGGGCGTATGTTCAAGGAATTCCCCTATCGTCGGATAGGCATATCGTGTAGCCTGAAAAATGACATGTTCACACTCCATGGCTTGATAAAAAAAGACGGACAGGAATACCTGGTGGAAAGGGGCTTTATCAGAGGAGTAGATGTCATAAACAGAAATCCTAATAGCAAGATCTCTTTCAAAGACATGCTGGATAGATTAAAAAGAATTACCCGTACCGAACAAGAGTAACGATGTTTCTCTGGGTTCAGGGTTCAAGGTTTATAAAGACATGAGGATAGAACAAGGGGAGCATATGTCATACCACCTCCCTAAATTTGAAGTGAAGTATGGTAGTCGGTCCACGAGCTTTACATGGTGTTGGATCAACAATACATAAGTTACCCTGAACCCTGAACCTGTGAACACTTACAATGGAGGTAAACAAATGCCAAAAATTAATCTGAAACCTGCATTAATGTTGTCTGTAATGGTCTTTGCTGCCTGTGTAACTGTAAATATCTACTTTCCAGCTGCAGAAGTAAGACAGGCTGCAGAGGAAATTGCAAAGGATGTGAGGGGCCAGGGGTCAAGTCAAGATCCGGCAGATACAGGCGCCGGAGAACCGCAGTCTTTTCTGAACTTGATAGGTACAGCTTATGCCCAACAGGAGCTTGCCATATCAAATGCTACAATCAGACAAATAAAGGAAAGGATGAAGGCGCGATATGCTCAGTTGGCGCCGTTTCTTAAACAGGGTGTTATAGGAGAGTCTGCAAAAGGCCTGCTGGTAATAAGGGATACAGGTTCTATCAATCTGAAAGCGCGGGCAGAAGCTAAGCGCCAGGTCAGCGCTGAAAACTCAGACAGAACCGCCCTGTACAGCGCCGTCTCAAAGGCCCTTAACATACCTGGTTCAGAGCTTGCGAAGGTCCAGGAGATCTTTGCAAAAGAATGGCAAAAGACAGCACCTCAAGGAACCTGGATAGAGCCTGCAAAAGGGAAGTGGGAGCAGAGATAACCCAGAGAGGAATTTCCTTTTTTGGACGCGGATTACACGGATTACACGGATAAAAAACCCAAGAAACGCATTCATTTGACAAGGAGGTCCCATGAGGAAGGTTTTAATTATTATCAGTACGGAGGACGGCGAAAGCATTTACAATGCGATGAGGCTTGCAAATCTCGGCGTCAAAAAAGGTGATGAAATCAGTGTATTCATGCTAGGAAAAGGCGTCCTTTTTGAAAAGAGCGGAAGTAAAAATTTTGACGTGATGGGGCAAATCAACATGTTCGAAGGAGATTTTTATGTCTGAGGGGTCTGCGCAAAATCCCACGGTCTGGAGGGATCAAGCACTTGCCCAATCGGATGGATGGATGACCTCTACGAGCTGTCCATGGAGGCGGATAAAGTCCTAGCATTTTGAATGGAAATTCTACTTCATACCTGCTGCGGGCCATGCACCCTGTACCCGGTCAGGGAGCTTCAAAAAGAGGGCAACAAGGCCCTTGTCTATTGGTACAATCCCAATATCCATCCCTTCAGGGAGTATGAACGTAGGGTCGAGGCCCTGGAAATAGCTGCGGAAAAGTTCAAATTCCCGGTGCTGTGGGATCAATCCGGATACGGGCTTAGGGGCTGGCTAAACAAAATAGGGACAAGGCAGGACCCGGATGAACGCTGTCCAGTTTGTTACCGCATTCGTCTGGAAGCTACTGCTCGAAAGACCGCAGAGCTTGGCCTGCCCGCCTTCAGCACGACCCTCCTTTACAGCCGTTACCAGCGCCACGACCTCATCCATGACATCGGGAAAGAGCTTGCTTCTGCTTACGGCATAGAATTCTATTACCACGACTTTCGTGATGGTTGGATAGAGGGTATAGAGATCTCAAGGGAACTTGGGATCTACAGGCAACCATATTGTGGCTGTATCTACAGCGAGGAAGAGCGCTACAGTAAGAGAGCAGAAAGATTACAGAAAAGAATTCTCGCAAAGTCAACGGGAAAAAGATCGAACGGAAAAAACGGCTGCTAATTATTGCAGGAGGCGGGATATCAGTATACTTCAGCCTTTAACCTAAATGGCTAACATGGCGAGTATCAAAACGGCTGAAAAGAAACAGAAATAGCCGTTGAATGTTCGGTATTGGATATTTGTTTTTCATTCGACGTTGGACGTTCAATGTTCGATGTTGGACGTTCGTCTTTTAATATAAACCTTTGAACCTTTCCAAAGAGGTGTAACCAATAATGAGTCCCTTGCCGGAATTCGGTAAGATACTGCTGATCTTAGGGATACTGTTTGTGGTAATAGGGCTGTTTCTGATGTTAGGCCCCAAAATTCCGTTTCTGGGCAAGCTGCCGGGAGATTTCATGGTCAGGCGAGGCAATTTCACCCTTTATTTTCCCCTGGCCACATCTATAATCCTGAGCATAGTCCTTACCTTGATATTCTTCATATTCCGCAAATGATTCCGCTCAAAATAATATTTCAGGACTTTTCGAGGTGTAATCGCAAATGATCCGCCGTGACTTTCTGAAAAAGGCAAGCATTTGGGCTTTTGGCCTGGGGCTCATCTATCCTGTTTATGCCTTTGTGGCAAAAAAACGATTTCGTCCGCCCATAGAAGTCCGATTGAGACGCAAACTGAAGCCCGGAGAATATTTACTTGAGCCCCAGTTTGCCTTTTTTGAAACCGATCAAGGGCCTCTGGCTGTATCCCGCAGTTGCACCCATTTGGGCTGTATTATCAATTATCGAGAGGCAGACAGGGAATTTCTCTGTCCCTGTCATCAGAGTCGTTTCACCTGGGATGGTAAATACCTGTCAGGCCCGGCAAATAAAGATCTTCCCAAATTCCATGTCAAGGTACTGGAAGGCGAAGAAGGCTATATCGTCCAGATACCCAGAGGGATATTATGAAATCGAATGCCCTGTACATTTCCGGATAATAAGGCCGTCCTATAATCCCTCAGTCTTATAGCCCACAGGCAATATCAGCAAAGGTTCATGGTTCGGGGGAATATTGATAACCTGCCCCATCTTTTCATCGTTGAAGGCCCCGACCACACCGGCCCCCAAGCCCATTGCTTCCGACTGGAGCAAGATGTTTTGCCCTATATGACCGGCCTCAATAATGGCGTATCTCACACCCCTTTTACCGTATTTGCTGGTGATCCGGTAATATTCAGCAGTAATCAAAATATTTAAAGGGGCAGTGGCCATCCATATCTGGGACAGAGCCGCACCAGCCACCTTATTTCTCAGATCTCCTTCAGATACAAGCGAAACAGCATGGCCCTTAGGGTCATAATGATAGACTCCACTTTCCAGTCCTTTTACACAATTCTCACCGACAACGGCATAAATATCCATAGGATAAAGGGCTCCGCCCGAAGGAGCAGCCCTCTTAAAACCCCTGGTCTCCGTGATACCCTGAGCCGCCCAGAAGAGTTGTGAGCATTGTTCCAATGAGAGAGGCTCAGCAGTGAAAGACCTGATGGTTCTGCGTTGCTTGATGGCGGTCTCTAAAGAAACTTCCCCGTGAGTTTTCGGCTTTGGTAGTTTCATGAGCTTCCTTTTCTGAATATTTCCATTAATCTTTCGAGCCTTGGCGTTTCCTGTGAAAAAAAATGCATTAGGAAAAATTGACACAAATAAACCGGCAAATCCTTTCAATAAATCTCTTAGTCTCAGGCAGACAGTCATATCACCTCCCTTCTCACTCGTCAGTGGGATGCGAAGCTGCCAGTTCTGACAAGGGGACTACACGAAAGCCTCGGCAATTGAACTCTGGTAGAATAGTGGCAAGAGCTGAAGCCGTGCGCTTACCACGTGCTAAATGATCGTGTAAAACAATGATTGACCCAGGCCGGACATTCCACAGAACATAGCACGCCGCAAACCCTGAAAAACTATTTTTAAGGCAAATCATAGAGATAACGTGCTGCTGAGGGACGCGCGGTTTTTTGCGCATCCCTTCCAGCAGAAGGTTAGGCAACCCTTTCACATTATGGGCTGCGCAAAACGAACACAGCTCCCCCATATCCCTTTACAGCAGAATTCATTTCAAAAAACTGGATATCTTTATGGTCAAGATCTTCGACCGCCTCCGGCGGCTTGGACTTATATATATCATCAAAGACCTATTCGGGAAAGTTTACGTCCCGCCGGAGGTTGATGGACAAGACAATGGAATAGGTGGACGTTCGTATGAGCGTGCTTGCCATTTGCTGGTACTGCAGAAAGAAAAGATTTTTTGTAACTATTCAGGTTGAAGGCTGAAGGCTGAAGGATTTCAAGCAGTTCGCATTGATCGAACAGAGATGAATCCTCTAAACTAATACTGCAATCTCGTCAGCCAACTCAAATGCCCGCAGTTTTGTGTGATCACGCATGATTTGTACCTATTAGCCTTCTACCTTCAGTCTTTTCAGGTTGAAGGCTGAAGGATTTCAAGCAGTTCACAACGCTAAAACGCCCTAAATTTCGTCCCTAACAGTCTTCAGCCTATCCACCTAATTGTGTGATCACGCATGATTTGTACCTACTAGCCTTCTACCTTCAGTCTATCCACCTGAATAGTTACGATTTTTTTTACCACGGAGAGGACGGGGAAAGGCAGAGTCGGATGTCTGAGGTCTGAAGTCAGATATCAGAGTTGATAACCACGAACCACAAACTATGAACTACTTAGAGGACAGAACAAATGGATGGATGGACGTCAGAACGCCGCTCACTTCGGAATCTCACTGTTTTTTTGCTTATTCTCAATAGTGGTAACGACACTGTGCAATTAACAATTCATCTTTTTTAGCCTTATAAACAAACCGATGCTCTTTATTGATACGGCGTGACCAATATCCTTTCCAGTTGTAGCGTAGTGGTTCAGGCTCACCTATTCCTTCAAATGGATTTCGTTTAGTTTCTATGATGATACGGTTAATTCGCCTGAGAATTTTTTTATCTGTTTTCTGCCAGTAAAGGTAATCTTCCCATGCTTCTTCAGCCCATGACAGTTTCATTCCTCAATAAGCTCTCTCTCGATGCCTTTACCTGCTTCTAACTTGCCAATGGCAGCATTGATACGTTCAGCGTTTTTGGGACTCTTCATGAGATATGCTGTTTCTTCGTATGATTTGAAATCATCAAGTGACAGAAGCACTGCTGCTCGTCCTTTCTGGCGTGTAATAAGGATAGGGCAATGATCATCGTTGACTCGATCAATGGTTTTTGCCAAATCTTTTCGAAATGTTGTGTAATTTATTGATTCCATATATTTCTCCTTTATAATTAAAGAAAAAGTACTTGATTCTGTACGCAAATGTCAAGCGTCATTTTTGGTTAAGATGTAGGAACGTAGGATGGGAAATGAGAATGGGGGATACATTTGTACGGAAATATTCCGTACTTATTGATAAAGCCTTTAGCAGATAATATACTCTTTATGAAGTACAGAACTCATCCGTACAAAATACAAAAGGAAGAGACCGAACAGACAATACAAATGGCCGAGACGTTCAAGAGTCGTCTCCATGAATGCATGGAGAAAGACGAAAATGGCAATCTTAAGATGACGATTACGCTTCCTGACGAATCTGTGCTGGACAACCTGGCAAAATCGCTCGCCCAGGTACTCGGTTCTGTTTAAGGGCCAATGAGTTTGCCGCGTGACCGGAGGAAAGCGCGCAGCCGACCTTAGTCGTCGGTTTCAACCTTCCTATATAGTCAAGGACCTCAATGGGGGGACGTAAACCTTAAACGTTGACCCCTGAACCTTTGAACGCCCGCACCCTTTCTAAGCTGCTTGTAACTTGACTGTACAAGGGTAAAGAGATATGGGTAGTCAGTGTCTGAACGGAAAAGCTGTTCAGACACTATTTTGAATTCTAAATTTTGAATTTAAAAAAAGAAATAACATAATATGTTAGTTGTCCTTGGCCCAAATTGAGAAAACAAAATTTGGGGTTTTTGATGATTACGCTGCAAAAAGCCCGAAACATGATTCCGCTCAAAAAGCCAGAGATGTAAGGCGCGAAATTTTCCAGGAATGAGACGTACTTATCGTACGTCGCAGTGAGTGGAAAATTGAAGCAACGCCGCAGATTGGGTTTTTTCAGCGGAATCAGTTAATCAAAACAACTCGTAAACAATTATTAGGGATGAAGTGATTTGAAGCAAGATATTCTTCGCACGTGCATAGATCCGTCAGGGGTTTTTGTTTGCGCCCTTCACCAACCATCTTATAAAGTCGTAAACCTCAGGCAGACAGATACCTTGGCGTTGCTGGGCCACGATCCAGATGGCAATACAATCAATAACCAGGCCAACTTCCCCCCGGGCGACCTTGTTATTAATAATGCCGGCGGGGTCTGTGAGATCCCAAATGCCTTTCCTTTCTGGGGTGCTACATACATCCTTTATGACCGGGCCAGGAAATTCTCAAAAGGCCCGGAACAATTCAGATTCACAAGGTGCGATGAGGAATCGGATAAGCCTTCGCCATTACTGAAAGACCTGTTGAACGGGTGCTTAAAAGGTTCAAACGAAAAGATATATTCCCTGAAAGATCTCCCGAGGTCTGTTCTTTTGTCTCTGGCCCAGACATCCAAAGACCGTGAGCTCCTCAAGGCCATCGCACATTTGGCGTGCAAGTTTGAATTTGACAGTAACCAGGACTTGGTCGGTGTAAAATATGAAAATGACAAACAAGGCCGACCAAAACCGGCCCTATTAGACCAGAAGCTCTTTGAGGTGCTTGGTAACAATATAGCCTGTCCGGATAATTATAAACTGGCCATGGTATTAATACCCGGAATTCAGGGAACCAGCCCGATTGTCGGCGAGTACGCATCCGGACCTCAGACACACATATGGGAGTATCTCAGAGCCGACAGCTACATCCCATGGGGTCATTATGCATCTAATATGGCCCACGACTGTGTAAGGTACAGGGCAAAGGAATTACTTCCCGAAGATATAACGGGCCTGCGTCACCTCTATTACCAGCGGGTCTATACTCAAATGGCCCTAAACCTCAATATTGCGCATGGAATTGCTCGGAAAAACGTTAATACCTTATCAATCCCTGAGCTTGAATCCTTGAGGCAGGCGGTTGTAAAAGAAGTTGCTAACAGAATGGAGAAAGGAGAAGATCTACCTTACACAGCCACCCTTTGGGGCTGGAACTATGGCTTTGATTTCTCTCCATCAGGATACAGATTACACGCATCCCACCAGCAGATTCATCAGCAGTTTGCACTGATACCTCCTAATGTGAAATCCATAGACATGGAGGAGGCTGGCTCAAAATCAATCCCCACCTATGCAGTAGGAGACCAAGTGGCCCTTTTTACAGCTCTTTATGAAAAGTCCTATGGCCAGCCTTTTTTTAAAACCTATTTAAGGGCAATCCGTTCCAATAAAAGATTGGACAAAAAAGAGGATCTGCCATCAAGTCTGATCGTCTACGAAGATGAAAACGTCATGGTCTATATTCCTAAAGCCCAGCGCTCCCAGGGCGAAGTCCAGATTATGACCACTTGCCCTGTGGGTAATGTGCTTGAGGCAGGCCCGGAGGTCCGAAACTCTCTGGACCACTGCATCAGACTCGTAATCCGGACTCTGGACAAACTGGAGGTCCAGATGGTCACGGGCTACGAAATCTCAAAACGCTTAAACAATCCGGATAAGGATCAGCGTCTCTTTTACTGCTTTCTGCCCAGGCTCCCCGGTTCCCCGGGTGCTTTCAGCGAAAGGCAAGAAAGATGGATCACAGGTCACTACCCGGAAGATTACGCGGAAGCCTTCAGAAAGGCCATGAAATCAGTCTAGCTTGACTGACGGGAACAATCTCTGATCCGTATGAGGCAGGAACAGGCACGAGACATAATGTTCCATGAACCGAGGGCTATCGCTGAGGTCAAAGTGTGTCATCATCCGGGCGACCTCATACAGATCTCTTGTAACAGGCCACGAAACAGCCGAGGCCTTTGCCCCGAGAAGAGAGGTGTTGCCTGCAAAAAAGAAGCGGTCCCTTGGAATATCAGGAAGCAGCCCTATGGTGATGGCCTGGCCAAGATCCAGATAACTTCCAAAATTGCCCGCCAGTATTACCCGTTCCAGATCTTCAAATCCCATACCTACTGATTCCAGTAATGTATAATAGCCGGCAAACATGGCGCCTTTTGCCCTGATAAGATTCTCAATATCTGCCTCTGTGAATACAATATCCTGACCTATGGAAGTAGATTCCTCCTCTATTAATACATATTCCCAGCCATCCCTGCCAAGGCGGACCCTCTCTGTCCCCAGGTCGTGATAAAGCTTTCCCTGCTGATCCAGCACACCTGCCATGAAAAGGCCTGCGAGCAGGCTGATTATACCTGATCCACATATTCCCTTGGCCTTTCTGCCCCCAATGGTCAAAACCATAGGTTCAAATGTCTCGGGGTGTATGTGCACCACCTCAACTGCCCCTGTAGTAGCGCGCATACCGTGCTTTATCCCGCCACCCTCAAAGGCAGGACCTGCTGAGCAGGCTGCACAGGCCATCCAGTCCTGATTTCCAAGAACTATCTCTCCGTTTGTTCCTAAATCTATAAAGAGCGTAAGCTCCGGATGGTGATTAAGCCCCACGCCTACCACTCCGGCCACGATATCTGCACCAACGTAACTGGCAACACAAGGGCCTAAAAACATGCGTACATGCTCCGGAACATTTATACCTGACTCCATGGCCCTTACCGGAGGAAACTGGGTTGCAACAGGAGTATAGGGTTGGGTCCTCAGGAAACGCGTCTCAAGTCCGAGAAGCAGATGAATCATTACTGTATTTGCAGCTATGGTAATGAAACTTAAGGCCTCCTTCTCCCGGCCCGTGTCTGAAAAAAGTTCCTCCATAAGCCCATTAAGACATTCAATTATCTTTTTTTGCAGCGTCTTAAGGCCTTCTTCCTTTCTTGCAAACTCTATACGGGAGATGACATCTTCCCCATAACTGATCTGCGGATTGTAATTGGATGCCTCTCCCAGGACCTCTCCGTTTCTAAGATCCACTAACTGCGCTGACACGGTAGTAGTCCCTATATCCACGGCCACAGCCAGATGCTGGCCCGTGGTATCGCCAGGCTCCACACGGATAAGACGACGGACATCTTTTTTTGCGCCCTCCATCAAGCTCACCGTAACTCTCCAGTCATTGCTCCGAACAGATTCCGGCAAATTAAAAAGGACCTGGTTATCTACTTCCAGTGAAATTGCCTGAAGCCTACCCTGAACAACTTCTCGTTTTAGCCTGTCAAGATCACTCGCACTGTCCTGAAGGCTTGGCTGAGGCAAGCTAATAACGTGTTTTCGCACTGCGGGATGCAGCTTCCAGCTTATGACATCGTCCTGGGCCTTGATCCAGGATGCAGCCTTTCTGGCCGTCGGCCGTCTGAGAACTTTTCGGTCCACTTCAGACTCAACTGGTACACGGACCACCACATCTGAGACCGGAAAGGTGGCACAGGCCTTCCATCCCCCTTCCGGCAATGCCTCTCCCTGGACCTGACCTCGCTCCAGGAAAATGCGACACTTATTACATACCCCTGCCCCACCGCATGAGGAGTTAATATGTACTCCAGCCCTCATAGCTGCCCTTAGCAGATTTTCATCCTGATCTGCAATTACAGTCACGTTGGCTGGCAAAAAGGTTACATTAGGCATAATTAAACATCCTATTCCCTCACAACATTATCGATTCTTCGATATTATTGACAGATTTGCACTACGTCCAGCAAATTCGAGTTTGTCTTCGGACAATGAATTAGTTCGTACCCTTCTTGCAAGAGCTTCTATAAGCATGATAGCATGGTAATACTATAAATTAAGGAGATCTGTGAGTATGAAAATTCTTGTAACCGGCGGGGCAGGTTTTATAGGTTCAAATGTGACAGGTGCTTATATAGAGGCAGGTCATGAAGTTGTAGTGGTAGACAACCTGTATACAGGAAAACGGGAGAACCTGCATTCTGAGGCAAAATTCTATTTAATGGACATCAGGGCCCCGGAGATACACAAACTACTGGAATATGAAAAGCCCGATGTGATAAATCACCACGCAGCCCAAATTTCTGTACCTGCCTCTGTGGAAGACCCTGGATTTGACGCCTCAGTAAATATCAAGGGTTTTATCAACCTGCTGGAAGGTGCAAGAAGGGTCGGGACACGCAAGATAATATTCATATCCTCGGGAGGGGCCATCTACGGAGAGGCTGAAGAGTACCCCACCTCTGAGAGCTATCCTCCGCAACCCCTGTCCCCTTATGCCATAGCAAAGGCAGTTTCAGAAAACTACCTTCACTTCTACGAGCACCAGTACGGATTGAACTATACTGTTCTACGATATGCCAACATCTATGGCCCTCGCCAGATACCTAATGGTGAGGCAGGGGTAGTAGCCATTTTTATGGACAGATTACTTGAGAATAAGCCTAACACTCTCTACCATTTTCCCTCTGAACCCGAGGGCATGATCAGGGACTACTGCTATGTGGGAGATGTCGTTGAGGCAAACCTTCTTGCCCTTGAGGGGGGAAACAAAAAGGCCTTAAACATTGGTACAGGGAAAGAAACTAGGACCCAGGCCCTTTTTGAGACCATGTTTGATGTAATTTCCAAAAAACGTCCTCTGAACAACTCTCTCAGGATACCAAACAGGACCTCTGCAAGACCGGGAGATCTTAAAAAAAGCTGCCTAAAGATAGATTTGGCTGAGGAGGTGCTGGGCTGGAAGCCCAAAACAGTTCTTTCTGAAGGGATTGAACGGACATTGGGCTGGAGAATAGACCAGTGAATGATTCCGCTGAAGAAACCCAATCTGCGGCGTTGCTTCAATTTTCCAGTCACTGCGATGTACGATAAGTACTTCTCATTCCCGGAAAATTTCGCGCCTTGCATCTCGGGCTTTTTGAGCGGAATCATATTTCATGGTCTTTGCAGTGTAATCAGTGAATGGATTTTATGTGTGGGTCTGTGGCTAAAAATTCAGTGATTGGGTATTTTTTTCAAATATGAAACAGTCAATGGCAACTTTCAAAATAGGGATTTTCCAGTTTACTCCCATAGAAAAAGATATCCATTCCAACTGGAAAAAAATTGAATCCGCAACCAGTGAAATTGCAGGGGCTGGAGCGGAATTACTTCTACTTCCTGAACTATGGGCAACAGGTCCTCTCGGTGAAGCTGACAAATACCTGGCTCATGAAATCCCCGAACTCCTGTCCAAACTTAAAATTTTAGCAGAAACGAATGGAATCCACATAGTCGGTACACTTCCTGAATTAGCCACAGAGGAATCAGGAGAGAAACTCTTTAATAGTACCTATGTGATCGGACCTAATAATACGTTTCATACATATAGAAAGATCCATCTCTTTAGCCCTATGAAAGAGGACCATGTCTTTAGTCCAGGGACTGATCCTGTTGCCCTTTGGATACCTCTTAGAGAAACCGAACCAGGGCTTGGCCTGATAACTTGTTTTGACCTGCGCTTCCCGGAACTTGTCCGTCATCTTGTATGTCAAGGAGTGGATTTAGTGCTCTTGTCGGCCCTGTGGCCACTTAGCCGAAGACACCACATGGAGCTCCTGATGGAGTCAAGGGCTATTGAAAACCAATGTTTTATGGCAGGTGCCAACGCTTGGGGCATGATTGGAAGCACAGAATTTGGTGGAGGTTCTAAGATCATAGGACCCCGTGGGGAAATCCTTGCCAAGGCCTGTGACGGAGAGACAATCATCTTGGCTGAGCTGGATATGAATGAGATATACTCCGCACGGCAGGACTTCTTTACTGCACATGCACCAAGGTCCTGGTGGCCCAAGGCTAATCCAAAGATACTGGGCCTGCCTTCCCTGAATATCGCGGTCAATCGAAGACGCAAGGCTGGCCAAAGGATGGTTTTTACCAATGGATGTTTTGATCTCCTGCATGCAGGTCATGTCTCATACCTGGAGTCAGCCCGGCATTTGGGCGACTATCTAGTGGTAGGATTAAACAGCGACAAATCAGTCAGAGAGATCAAGGGGCCGGAGCGCCCTATAAACAACGAAGCAATGAGAGCGCACGTGCTGGCTGGACTTGCCGCTGTAGACTATGTGGTAATTTTTAACGATTCTACTCCTTTAAACCTTATCCAGACTATTGTTCCAAATATTTTAGTCAAGGGGGCAGATTGGGAAGAAAAAGACATAGTAGGGGCCGAAACAGTAAAGAACGCAGGAGGCCATGTAGCCAGGATTCCATTTGTCCATGACATATCCACAAGCCGCCTATTAAAGTTAACATAACCGTTCAGGGTTCGGGGTTCACCGAAAATCTTAACCCTGAACCCCTTAGCCTTTAAATCTTTAAACCTTAAATCTTTAAACTAGTGAATGGTATTAGAAATATGGTGACAAAAAATTGTCATCTTTTACGTAAAATGCTTATTTGTGCCAAAATTTTGACTATAATTTTATTTTCTATAGTCTCACTTTAAAAGTATTAAGTTTCATCTCATCCATATTTTTGTAGCATTTCCATATTTACTTACTTACCTATTATCCGATTTTTTAAAGACATTTCTTATCTTAACCCGCAAAGCATTTCAAAAACGGCTTCAATAACTTAAAACTTTGTTTTTTTAATAAAAATATTTAACAATATGTGAGTTTGCTCTCGGAGCTTGATCGTTTCAAAAAAATACATGCCGCTCATTGTAAAACGGAAGTAGCTATTATTTTATACTCCCTTAAGACATAAAGAGAATGCTTCTTCAGGCTTTTGGTACAAGTGTTGCGTGCTGCAGTATGGATATAATTTGGTTGGGCA